>SBBT01000038.1 GCA_005239595.1 Candidatus Troglogloeales bacterium
GTGTGTACACATTACCCTGACATTTTGTTCTTGCCGTGACATTCCAAGCACTACCTTTCGCTGAGCGAGAGGATATAATGGACCAGGTCCCAGGCGGATGACTCTTGCCCTCGGAAGGCATCGCCAAAGCCGGGCATGGGGGTCCCATCCAGGCCGGTCATAATCGTACGATAGATATTTTCATGCGATACGCCGTTTCCAAAGGTTTCCGGTCGGGTCAGATCAGACGGCATAATCGGGAGATTCCGTTTGTCCATGAGCATCTCTCCCGTCCCCTTTCCGTTGTCTCCATGGCAGGCATTGCATCCCATATTGAGATAGAGAATCTTTCCCCTCTGCACGCTCTCGATGGAGTAGGTGTATGGCCCGACATGCTCAACATAGGGGATGGTCGTTTCAGTGGGCAGATCCCGTTGGATAAAGGCCTCTTTCAGGTACAGGGCTACCTGACGAAGACCCGTCTCTCCCAGATTGCGAAACGACGGCATGATTCCGGGAATCCCCTCGCGAACTGTCCGAATGAGATCGGATAGCATCGGAAGTTGGCCTGATTCGGTTGACCGGAATTTAAAGATGCCCGCTGTAAAATCATTGGGACGAGGGTGGGAGTAGGGGCCAATAAAGATGGATGCCCCGCCATCCCCTTTCCCCTTTGCACCGTGACAATAGATGCAACTCATGGAATAGATTTGTTTCCCCATCTGGAGATCCACCGTATCCTTCTTTTCAACAGAATCCTTTTTGGTAGACATCGCGTGGTCATGACCCTGTTGGGCGAGAGATTCTGCTGCGGGGACGGCGCCAATCCAGAGGGCTGCCATGAGGATCACAACCGTTTTAGACAAGAAGGAGTTCTTTCTTGTTTTGCGTCTGTCATTCCCCCTTAAAAAAGGGGGCCAAGGGGGATGTCGTTCATTCATTCCATTTCCTAAAAATCGAAATCGAGGCCCAGGGCAACGAGATTCTTAAAGTTCCGCAGGGGGTTTTTGCTCGCCTCATCCATATTATAACTCTCCCGCATATAGAACGAGAAATTATCCCGAAGGTAGTATCGCGCCTGGGCGGTGATCACCTCGCCGTTTGCCTTTTCCGAGACCAGACCGCCACTCTTTAGCCGGTCGTAACGAAGCGAGAGCAATGTCTGATCGGTTACTAAATAGTCCCCTTCGATCGTCAACCCTTCTGCCTCCTTTTCAAAAATCCCTGCCTGATTCTCCGGTAGTCCCTTTAACCGATCCCAGATAAAGGCGCCGTAGAGATCCAGAAGGCGATACTTGATGTTTCCGGCAACGCCAGAGCGCAACCAGTCCACCGGGGTTGCCGGGTTGTTCGTATTGATCGAAACGCTCGCCGTGTCAAAGCCGCGATAAAAGAGACCGGATACGCTTCCAGAGAAATACTCCGTACCGCCAAAATTGACCCGTCCCATCAGGTAGGGATCTTTTTTTGTATCGGGATCGGTCGGGCCTGCGGCCAGCCCCTGCATCACTCCGGCCTGAACCAGAAACGGACCGATCATCATATGGGTGTCGATCCCAAGAGCACCCGTGGTGTTGTATAGAACCGACTGCGTCACCTCTACCGATTTGCCTTCCGCCGTCATCACGCCGAAAAATTTGGAGGCAAAGGCATAGGGGGTAAGGCCAAACCGCTCCATAGTTCCTGGGTTAGAATCAACGCGCCCCGGTAGATTCGAGATAATTTGCCGATTGGTCGGATAGGAGAAGTTCGTGGAAGGATCGATCTTTCCCACCATCATCATCGGCCCATGAATCATGGAGCCCGAATCGTGCCGCATGTGGGCATGTCCCCCCGGCATACCTGAAGACGCAAAGAGACTCGGAAGATTAAACATGAAGAAAAATTCCTTTCCCAGGCCAAACCGCGACCCCGCTTCAAACTTATTATTTTTAATCCCATCGATCGCAATGGCCTCGTGTTCAAGCTCAAAAAAGTAGGCGATCCCGTCCGTGAAAGTGCCGGCCAAATAAAGCGAAATATCCTGTGGCAGGACAATAGAGGCCTCTGCTTTTTCTCCCCCCGAATACGACCGAATCAGATCACCAGTGGTTCGGACCGAAAAGATGTTCAGCAGATTGGTCTCGGACATCACACGACCGATCCGTTGTTTTTCCTTAATCTCACCCTCCTGGACCATTGGAATCTGGAATCCGGCCATATGGAACGCCTCCCCAAACGCATTCAGGCGGGGCGGTTTGGTGTGGCAACTGGTACAGGAAAGGTTATGCTTTCGGGCAAAGGCCGGAATCGCGAACGCGGAAGAGGGAATAAAGAGAGGTGAGAGGATCCCCAGAGAGAGCAGAAGAATCGCTAAGAGGGGGGTATTTTTTTCTCTTTGATGCATACGGATACCTTTGCTGTTGTATCCTCCTTTTTATGACCGTACGGGATTGTATATGCTCTTATCCCCTCTTTTCAATGACGTGAATGATCTTCTCCTGATGGGTTTCTGCGGCTTTGGAGCGCAGGTCAGAATCCCTTTGTGTTTTCTCCTATCACTCGGATTATAATGAATATATGTCCTTTCATGTAAATGATTTAGAACAGGTTCTAGGTCCTCGAAAAGTTTTATCTGATTCTCCCGCCATTACAGCCTATTCGATTGATGCCAGCATCTATAAGGTTCCTCCCCTGGCCGTTGCCATCATCGAATCATCCGATGATCTGGCCGTAGTACTTTCGTACGCCCGGAAAGAGGGAATACCGCTCACGGCCCGAAGTGGCGGAACCAATGTCACGGGCAACGCCATTGGAGAAGGAATTATCCTCGAGTTCTCCCGCTTAAATAAAATCCTGGAAGTCCATGAGCAGGAGAGATGGGCACGGGTTGAACCGGGGATTGTCTATGCAGAGTTAAATCGGGCTTTGGCAAAAAAAGGGCTGATGTTCGCGCCGGATCCCTCCAGCGGGGATATGTGCAAGCTGGGTGGGATGTTGGGAAACAACGCGGCCGGGCCTCACACGTTAAAATATGGGGCAACCAAAGAGAACGTCACGGAAATAGAGGTCTTGCTTCATAATGGAAACTGGGTTACCGCAAAAGAATATCGTTTGGAATATCCGGACTTTAAATCGCTTTTAGAAAAAAACCGGTTTATTGAAGAATGGATCCGCCTTATTTGGGAAAATAAAGAGCTGATTCTATCGAAGAAAAAGACGGTCTCTAAAAACGCATCCGGATATAACCTTTTTGCCATCGCGGATGGATTGGCAGAGGGTAAATTGCCGCTTCATCAGCTTTTTATCGGAAGCGAGGGGACATTGGGGTTGATCCGAGAAGCGAAGATTAAGCTTGTCCCCCGGCCCACCGCTATAGCGACAGGGCTTATTTATTTTAATCGGTTATCCGATATTGGCCCCGCGGTAAACGATATTCTTCCCCTCTCGCCTTCTGCTTTAGAAATGATGGATCGCAATTCGCTTGTCCTGGTCAGTCGGCAGGGGATTGCTATTCCGAAAGAGGCCCATGCGATGCTTCTGGTAGAGTTTGATGATGCCTTGGCGAAGTTCCGGATGGAAGAAACAAGACGAAAGATGGACCGCTACGGATTAACCGTCCCGATGATCATTGGGTTTGGAGAGGAGAACCAGACAAAGCTTTGGCAGGTGCGAAAGGCGATGTACCCCACGCTGTATCAGTACGATCTTAAAAAGAAGCCCGTCAACTTTGCAGACGATGTGGTGATCGCCGCCGATCGGATTCCCCAATTGATTTCCTATTTGGATCGGCTTTTTATTGATCAAGGGGTGCCGGTTGCGATCTACGGGCATATCGGGAACGGCAATGCCCATATCAATCCGCTGTTGAATCTTTCTGATAGTCACGATTTTGAGAAGATGGTTTTTCTTTACCAGAAGATTCATGAAACGGTGATTGCTGATTTTGGCGGCTCGATTTGCGGGGAACATGGCGATGGCCGTGTCCGGGCAGAGCTTTTACCTAAACTCTACGGATCGGAGCTGTACGGCCTGTTTAAAAAGACCAAGGAGCTGTTTGATCCTGATCGGATTTTAAATCCCGGGGTGAAGATTTCGGATGTTCCTTTTACGGCCCGAATCGATTTTGAACGGTTATCCAAACAATGCGCGACCTGTGGCAAGTGCAATTCGGTTTGCCCTGTTTATGATGTCGTGGGAGAGGAGTCCAACGCGGCGCGCGGCTGGTTTCATGTGGTGACCGATCCGAACTACTCTTATGAGAAATCGTCCCGCGTGGTGGAGGCCTGCATCAACTGCAAATCGTGCCGTGTGGTTTGTCCCGCGGGGATTGATGTCTCCGAATGGGTCTTAAAGAAGCGCGAGGAGCATCCCAACCGGGTTGCCGGAGGTGTTTTTTCCCTGCAACATGACCGTCCTGCCTTATTCGAACGGATGCTGAAATTCGCAGGCGTAACCCAGCCGATCTGGGATAATAAAATCGGTCGTATCGCCATCGACTATCTGACCCGTCCCTTTTTGAAGGGGTTAGCGCCTACCGCGCGAATACCGTCAAATATGATTCTGCCGCGTCTGGCAAAGAAGCATCTTCGAGAGCGCTATCCGAATTTAATAAAGGCCAGAAGTAACACGGCCTATTTCCATGGCTGCGCGGCCAACTATTTTGACGACGGCGTGGGAGATGCCGTGATTAACGCTTTAAAAAAGATCGGCGTGACACCGGCTCTTCCCCCACAGCGTTGTTCAGGAGTCCCCATACAAACGTATGGTCATATGGATCGGGTTCGGGAGAATGCAAAGTTTAATATCGACTCCTTAGATCATTTTGATCACATTGTGACCGGTTGCGCCTCGTGCACCTTTATGCTGAAGGACTATCCTGCGATTCTGACAGGCGGGGTCTATCATGAAAAGGCTAAAAGCGTTGCCAAAAAGGTAGCCCATATTTCAGAGTGGGTGGCAAAAGAAAACCATTTTGTGATTCCGCCATCGAAGGGGAAAAAGATCAAGGTGACTTACCATTCTTCTTGTCACTTGAGGGCGGCGGGGGTAGGGAGTGCGCCTCGAGAGTTGTTGCGTAAAATGACGAATCTTGAATATGTCGAAATGCCGGATGCCGATCGTTGTGCCGGAGGCGCGGGAACCTTTTGCATTAAAAATCCGGAGATGTCCCGCGCGATTTTTGAAAGAAAGCGAAAGGGGATCGAAGCGAGCGGTGCCCATATCGTGGCAACCTCCTGTCCCGCCTGCATGATTCAGTTGAAGGACGGGCTAAAAGGAAAAGTCATCGTTAAACATATTGCCGAGCTGCTGTAAAAACGCACCCCCTCTTTCTCGCCTTGCCCTAAAAAACACAAAACTCGGCCAAATCAATCCCGTAATAATTTTGAGGCTTGTTCATTTTATCATCCCTTCTTTCTGGAGAAACGATTTACCAAAACCATACCCCAACCAGTAAGAGCGGATATTTTAATACTACCAACAGCCGGATAGAGCCGGATAGAGACTTTCTAGACTTGTGGCCCCGAGAAGGGCTATATTCCAGTCTGATAATATTAAATGATTCGGGTTAGTGAAAAAGCAGGTTATTTCAAAAAAGAGGATTGCCGATCATGGGGAGGTGTTTACCTGCAAACGCGAGGTCAATGCCATGCTCGATCTGGTCAAACAGGAAACCGAGCGGATCGAATCGCGGTTTCTGGAGCCTGCTTGCGGGACAGGCAACTTCCTGACGGAAATCCTGGAGCGGAAACTGCGAGTCGTTGAAGCCCACTACGGCAAGTCCCAACTGGACTACGAACAATATGCCATCCTCGCCGTATCCTCGATCTACGGCATTGATATTCTCGAAGATAATGTCCAACAATGTCGACATCGCCTATTTGGCGTTTTTGAGTGGAGCTACACGAGCCGGTTTAAGAACAAAGCTAAGAACAGATGCCGTGAAGCCGTCCGGTTCATTCTGGAGCGCAATATCATCTGGGGCGACGCCCTGACACTCAAGACGGTTGGTGAGAAGCCGAAATACATTGTGTTCTCGGAGTGGTCGCCGGTCAACGGCAGTATGCTCAAACGGCGCGATTTCACCTTCCATGAGTTGCTTACGCACGAAGGGATGAAGGCATTGCCGCTCTTCTCCGACCTCGGCGAAGACGTATTCATCCCCACGCCGGAGAAGAGATATCCGCCGATTCACTTCATGGAGGTTGCTGATGTTGACAGGTAGGGGCGGGGTGCCCCCGCCCTACAACCCGGACGTGCTGACCTGCATTGCCAATTTGAGCAGTGACGAGGTGTTCACGCCGCCGCAATTGGCAAACCAGATGCTTGATCTTCTTCCGGCAGACCTCTTTCGTGACAAAAACGCCCGATTCCTCGATCCCGGATGCAAGTCCGGCGTGTTTCTGCGCGAGATTGCCAAGCGATTAGATGTCGGGCTGGAAAAGGAAATTCCTGACCGGCAGAAGCGAATCAACCACATCTTCAAGAATCAGCTTTACGGCCTTGCCATAACCGAATTGACCTCCCTGCTTTCCCGCCGGTCGGTGTACTGCTCCAAAACTGCCAATGGAAAATATTCCGTCTGTGAAACGTTTGACAATCCGCAGGGTAATATCCTTTTCAATTGTGTTGAACACACATGGGAGAATGGGCGATGCCTGTTCTGCGGGGCAAACGAGGAGAACTACGAGTGATGTATTCCCCGGAGTCCAAATAAAAGGTGGTGTATGCTTTTTCCTTTGGCAACGCGATGATCGTGGCTTGTGCAAAGTCTCTACGTATAGCAAGGTAAATGGCATTTCTGTGGCTCAAAGGCCACTTCTGGAGCCTGGAGCTAACGTGTTCATTCGTTATAATGAGGCCATCTCTATTATTGAGAAGGTTAGAAGGCGGGATGAAAAATCTATTATGGATCAAATCAGCTCAAGAAGACCGTTCGGCCTTCCCACGACATACAAGGGAGAAGATAAGCCCTTTGCAAGGTGTGTCACATTATATCAAACGGCGGTATTGGTTATGTAAATAAAGTTGTACTTAAAACCAATATTGAAATGGTACCAAAACACAAGGTAATTATACCAAGGGCAGGCAGCGGAAGTGACTCATTTCCACACCCGATACTAGGCAAGCCGTTTGTTGTGCTGCCGAACAGTGCTTGCACAGAAACGTATATTGTCGCTGGCTCTTACGACAGTAAGGTAGAAGCAGAACATTTATCATCATATATTCAAACAAGGTTTTTTCGCTTTATGGTTCTACTTGCAAAATCAACGCAAGATGCATATTCCAAGGTATATCGGTTTGTTCCGCTGCAAAATTTTAGAGAGCCATGGACTGACGACAAGCTCTACAAGAAATACGGCCTAACCAAAGACAAGATTGCGTTCATTGAATCCATGGTTCGTCCAATGGAGTTAAACAATGAGTAAGAAGCAAGCCCTTCAGGTTTTTGAGAACTTCAAGATTCGCAGGATTTATGACGAGAAATCTGAAACCCGGTATTTTTTTGTCGTAGACATCATCGCCGCGCTGATTCAAAATAGATAGATTGACCTGGTATGAAACAAAAATGGTACAGGAGCGGAGTTTGGACAGATTAAATCGGGTCGGTGCGTTTGTATTCTGACGCATGAGGTTCGCTGTGGTTATGTGGGAATAGGAAAATAAAATGGGTAAGTACGAGAAATTAATAGAGTAAATTGTTAGTGGTAAGGAGGATGCCAATATTTCTTTTAGCGATTTATGCAATCTATTGCTTCGGTGTGGATTTGAAAAAAGAGTAAGCGGAAGTCATAATATTTTCAGGAAAGCAGGCATTGAAGAAAAAATAAATTTACAAAAAGATGGGAATAAGGCAAAACCTTATCAAGTAAAACAAGTGCGACAAATGATATTAAAATATAAATTAGGAGGTCAAAATGGATAGATACGAAATAATAATATATTGGAGCGCTGAAGATAATGCGTATATAGCAGAAGTGCCAGAGCTGCCCGGGTGCATGGCACATGGGAAAAATTACGAATCCGCATTAAAAAACGCTAAAGAAGCAGCAGCATTGTGGATAAAAACAGCAAAAGAATTTAACGATCCTATTCCAGAGCCCAAGGGTCGTCGCCTTGTTTACGCATAAAAATTTAAAAATGGCTGATGAACCAGCTTGCATTGAAGATGGGCTGGCGGAAGGTGCTGGTGCTGACCTTCAAGCCAGCAGTGCAAAGCGCGTGGGAAGAGGATCTGAAATGCCATATTGACTTCAAGGGCTGGCAATTTATTTCACCTGGCGGATTGTCGTATGAAGAAGCGGACAAGAAAAAGCCGTTCGTTTGTTTCGGGTCGTTTCAGGATTATATGGGAAAGAACAAAAGCACGGGCGGAATCAAGACCAAGAATGAATGGGGGTTCATACGACGAACTGGGATTGTGTCATTCTTGACGAGTACCACTACGGCGCCTGGCGGAAAAACACCAGAGAGCTTTTTGAAGCGGAGGACAAGAGGGGAGCTGCATTCGAAGAAGGTGAAGGGATAGAGGATTTCGACGAAGAGATCATGCCAATTACGACGAACAGCTATCTTTACCTTTCCGGCACGCCGTTTCGAGCCATTGCATCTGGCGAGTTTATTGAGGAGCAGATATTCAACTGGACCTACTCGGATGAACAGCGGTCAAAGCAGAATTGGAATGGATCGGACAATCCTTACGCCACGTTGCCCCGCATGGTGTTGTTGACCTATCAACTGCCCGACGCGATTCGGGAAATCGCCATGCAGGGTGAGTTTAACGAGTTTGATCTGAACGTCTTCTTTTCTGCAGAGGGGATTGGCGACAAGGCGAAATTCAAGTATGAGGACGAGGTTCAGAAATGGCTGGATCTGATTCGTGGCGCGTTCATACCGACCAGCGTTGACAATCTGAAGCTAGGTGCCCAGAAATCGCCGATGCCATTTTCGGACGTGCGACTGCTATACGTGCTTTCGTACACGTTCCGGTTTTTGCCCAGTGTTTCGGCCTGTCACGCTATGCGGAATCTATTGGCAAAGAAGCAAAACCGGTTTTACCACGACTATACGGTTATTGTGGCGGCGGGAAGCGCAGCTGGAATCGGCGTGGTGGCCCTGTCACCGGTGCAGAAAGCCATGGATGATCCACTGTCGACCAAGACGATTACACTGTCATGCGGGAAGCTGACGACGGGGGTGACGGTCAAACCGTGGACCGGCATTCTGATGCTCCGCAATTCTTCCAGCCCGGAAACCTATTTTCAGGCGGCTTTTCGGGTGCAGTCGCCGTGGA
>SBBT01000076.1 GCA_005239595.1 Candidatus Troglogloeales bacterium
ATTCGTCGGCGTTAACGCGTATAAAAGCTCCTTCTCCCCCAACACCAAATCATACGGCTGCTGACCCGGACTCATATGATGCTGAGTCACCACCACGTTATCGCGATACCGCGGCGTCTCAACCTCCCCCATCCCCGCCGCCGGCGGGATATGCGTGATCCGTATCCGATGCTCCGGATCCACCACTTTCTCAAGATCAACGACCTGCAAGCCTTCTTGTATCGCGCCCACCACACGTTTCATATTAGAAAACCAATTTTCCCCAATACCATCGCTGCTAAAACAACTTCGGCCTCTGATGCAAATCACCCCAAAAATCGCCGAGGCCCAGATGCGAGTTTCCAGATAACAACCAATCCAAAGCCAATAATAAATCCGGATCCATGCCGCTCTCTGATGATCCCTCATAAAAATAAGGATACTACGAAGGGGAAAAAGACGCAAAATCTTTGTGCAGGCACCAATCCAAAACGACCCGCTATCTTACCATCCGCCTTTGCTTTGGATGGGAGCGAGGGCATTTTCCTTGCTCTTTTCTGCAAGGAAAATGCACGAGCGGAATAAAATGCGAAGCACCCTTTTTCCTTTCGGGGAGTCCCCTGGGGGACGCATGGGAAGTGGCGTCGGCTGGTGGGCAAGTGAAGGGCAACGTGCCCTGCGAGGAGGGGGAAGTTTACATAATTTTCCAATTATGTAAAGCGAAGGATCGGGCGCCCTGTTTGCGGCCACCTTTAGAAGATCGAATAGATGCCCTTTGCAAACAGGGTGACCTTTGGCGTGTCGGATAAGGCCGCCTTATCGGACACGCCGAGCCAAGCGACTTCCCCCCCTCCTCGCAGGGCACGTTGCCCTTCCCTGCCCCATCGCCGACGCCGGGGTGGGGCGGGGAATCGAGTAAGGGCGGACACTTTGCGTTTTTTGTTTTGCAAAGTGTGTGACCGAGCGGATCAGACGGGGCTTGATTTGTAAGCCCCACCTTGACTCCTAATCAATCGGATTCTGGATTCCCTCTTAAACATTGCGGGAATGACAGATTATTATTCTTCCGCGACCAACGGAAGCGGCATTCTGCCACCCCCTGCCAGGGGGGCGCCGGGTGGCGTTAATGCGTGTACCTCTTTCAACTTCTCGATCGATACGTGCGTATAGACATCCGTGCTCGTCATATCCCGATGCCCCAACATCTGCTGAATATATCGTATATCCGCGCCATGCTCCAACATCACCGTTGCCATCGTATGACGAAACAAATGACACGATCCCTTTTTCGGGATCCCCGCCTTCTTCACATACCCGCCCACCATATGCGTCATCTGCTCTAAACTCAATCGATTCCCCACCGCTGTTAAATACAACGCGCCATGATCCGGCTCCACGTAAAAACGAGGCCGCACCTCATCCAGATATTTCTGCACCCACGCCAATGCTCGACCTCCAATCGGAACCACACGATCCTTCTTCCCTTTCCCTTGCCGGATACGCAGGGTCTGCCGCTCTATGTCCAGATCATCCACCTGTAAGTTCAATAACTCCATCCTTCTTATTCCCGTTGAATACAGCGTCTCTAATATCGCTCGATTCCGTATCCCCACCGAATCCACAACATCCACTTGAAGAAAAACCTGTTCCACCTCGGACACCGTCAGCACATGTTGTGGCAACCGATACTCCTTGCGAGGCAAATCCAAATCCGACGCCGGATTCGCCAATAACCGATTTGTCTTCGTCAACCAGGTGAAAAACCGCTGTACCGAATGCAACTGCCCTCGACGCGTCGATATCCCCAACGGCATCCCATTCGCCTTCCGGTAATGATACAAGTGCTTGCCGTATCGCTCTAATATGGGACGGGTGATTTCCGTTGCCCTTGTTAATCCCCGTTCCTCACCCCACTTAAAAAAATAACCCAGGTCATACCGCCTCCTGATTACCGTCGCCACCGAATAATTCTTCACCCCCAACCATTCCAAATAAAGCGGCAACAACACGGGGAAAAGATCAGAATCAACCGCCTGCCGTACAGTATGATTAAATTCCATTTTTTTCTCCCTCTATATGCGTTTTACACACTTTCCGATGATAAACTCACAAAACCATTGTCAACATTGACTGCTTTGCCATTTTTGGCACCCCGACCACCCCCCGACCAGGCCCCGACCAGGGGCCGACCGGACCCCGACCACTCCCCGTTTTGCCCCGACCACCCCTCTAAAAACCCCGACCGCTTTTCATCATACTGTCCATTCAGCTTCCCCACATCAATCAATCCCATCAGAAATCGGCCTCCTTCTTGCCCTTCTCCATCGTACAAAAGCTCATATACAAAACTCTGACCCCGCCCACTGCGATGCACAATCAGATATTCCAACTCCACCAACCGCTGTAAGTGAATCTTAACTTGCGTATGTCCCCAACCCGTGTATTGCCTCACTTCACGACCACTAAATCGATAATCCGATCGATCGATCTTCAATCGTTCGCAGGCCTCGCCCACCATCGGATGCAACAACCCCACAAACCGCCGCGTCTGCGGCGGTAAC
>SBBT01000182.1 GCA_005239595.1 Candidatus Troglogloeales bacterium
GCCCACCGGCCCCTACCAGGAAGACCTTGGCGGCTGCAATTTTCCTCTGGCCCACTCCCCCAACCCCTGGCAGAAGAATCTGGCGGCTGTATCGTTGAAGCTGTTCCTCTGTAAAAAACATTTTCCTTTCTCTCACTTCAGATGACAGGGCTGCGTAAGTCCCAAAGCACGCTCATTTCCCGGAATACAGGGCGTTGCGGATTGACCTTAGGAAACCTATTCAATCACGTTTTTCTCAATGGGATCGACCTTGACCCCTTTCTGTTTCAATCCGGTAAGGGCACGTTCAATCTCTGAAGGCTCGCCGGTTAATTCCAGATCGACCCAGCCGGTTTTTTCTGTGACGTCTGCCTTGCGAATATTCGTGACGATCTTATAGTCACGCCCGATCTGATAAATGATCGGCTCTTTAATTTTCACCTCCGGGAAGGTGATGTGAATTTTTAGGCTGGCCAAAGGCTCCTCCATGTTTCTCCGCCCGCGATGGCGGGTATAATCGAAACTTCGTCGCCCGTTTTAAGAGGCGTTTTAATTCCTTGTTGAAATCGAATATCTTCTTCATTGACGTAGATATTAATAAATCGCCTAAGCTCCCCTTGTTCATCACAGAGGCGTTCTTTGAGTCCGGGGTAGGTTTGATCGAGACTGGCAATGAGCGAGAAGATGGTCTCGCCCTGAGTGAGGACTTCTCCCTGTCCCCCGGTCAGTTTCCTTAAAGGCGTTGGAATGCGGACCTTGATCATGTTTGAACCCCTGCAATTTTTGCTTCAACGAGGGCCTGCTGAAAACTGGCAAGGCTTGGTTGAATATGCCAAGGGGCGCCCAAATTGGCGGCGACCGCCTCTTGGGTTTTAAGCCCATTGCCGGTAATGTACGCAACGACCACATCGTTGTGCCGAAATCGGTCCTGTTTTGCCAGTTTCTTTAGGACGGCGATGGTTACCCCACCAGCGGTTTCCGCGAAAACGCCCTCGGTACGGGCCAATAGAACCATCCCTTCGACAATTTCCTCGTCAGTGGCCTGCTCGATTATGCCGCCGCTTCCCTGAACGGCCTTAAGGGCATAGAATCCATCTGCGGGATTCCCGATGGCCAGCGACTTTGCAATGGTTTTCGGCTTGACGGGCCGAATAAAGTCCCGTTTTTCTAGAAATGCACTGGCAACCGGCGCGCAGCCTTCTGCCTGGGCGCCATGAATCTGGGTCGTTACGGCAGGGACAAATCCCAACGCCTCAAACTCTGCCAGCCCCTTTGCAATTTTTGTCAGGAGAGATCCAGAGGCAATGGGGACGACCGCATGGTCGGGGGGATTCCATCCAAGTTGCTCCGCAGTCTCATAGGCGAGCGTCTTGGAGCCTTCAGAATAGTAGGGGCGGATATTGATGTTGACAAATGCCCATGGATATTCACCCGCGACCTCGCTGCAGAGGCGGTTGACGTCATCGTAGTTTCCCTGAACGGCGATGACGTTCGGTTTGTAAATCAAATTTCCCAGCACCTTTCCCGATTCCAGATCGTGCGGTATGAAGACAAAGCAACGGAGCCTCGCTTCTGCAGCATGGGCAGATACCGAGTTGGCAAGGTTTCCAGTGGAGGCGCAGGCCACCGTGTCAAATCCAAGCTCTTTTGCCCGCGTGAGGGCGACCGCGACGACGCGATCCTTAAACGAGAGTGTCGGACAATTGACCGTGTCATTTTTAAGATAAAGGTTGGAAAGCCCCAGCTCCGCCCCCAGGTTTTTGGCGTGGATCATCGGTGTAAATCCGGCATGAAGACCCACGGTCGGTTCTCCCTCGATCGGGAGAAGATCTTGATAGCGCCATAGGCTCTTGGGGCCGGCGCATATCCCTTCTTTGGATATTTTCCTCTTGATGTAGTCGTAGTTATAGGAGACTTCCAGCGGGCCGAAACAGAACTCGCAGACATGAAGCGCCGTGGCGGGATATTCTTTCCCGCATTCTTTGCACTTGAGTCCTTTGATCTTATTCATCGGATTGGTTTGTGACAGTGGGAGGAATGGTGCAAACGACTTCTCCCTGGACCTCGAGCGTTTGGATGGTCGGATGGTTGCCACAGAGTGGACAGTTTGGATTCGGTTGTATGGCAATTTCCCGAAACTGGGTGGTCAGGGAGTCGTATCTTAGAATCCGGTTAGTCAGCGGTTGCCCAATTCCCAAAATCAATTTCAGGGCCTCGGTCCCTTGAAGGGTTCCAATCAAGCCGGCGAGCCCTCCGAGTACGCCGGCTTCCTGGCAGGTGGGAATAAGACCTGGCGGGGGAGGTTCCGGAAAGACACATCGGTAGCACGCGCTGATATGAGGAAGGATCGTAAAGAGTTGCCCTTCAAATCGGAAGATGCCGCCATGGACAAGCGGTTTTCCCGAAAAAGAGGCGGCGTCGTTAATTAAAAACTTTGCGGGGAAGTTGTCGGTCCCATCAACGACAACGTCAAACTGGTTAAATATTTCAATCGCATTGGTCGCCGTCAGATTCTCCAAATAGGGAACCACACGCACATCGGGATTCAGCAGCCCTATTTTCGCTTGAGCAGAGGCGACTTTCGGGCGCCCGATATCCGATGAATGGTGGATGATCTGGCGATGCAGATTGGAGAGGTCCACCGCATCCGCGTCCACAATGCCGATGGTTCCGATTCCCGCTGCGGCGAGATAAAGGGCAATGGGAGATCCCAGCCCTCCAGCCCCAACGATCAGGACCTTGGCGTTGAGAATCTTCTTTTGTCCCTTCCCACCGACTTCAGGAAGGATGATATGCCGGCTGTACCGAACGAGTTGTTCTTCTGTGAAGGCCATGTTTAAATGTTAAAGTATTTTTCGATGCTGATATATCGTTCCCCTGTATCAGGAAGGATGGTGACGATTTTTTTGTCTTTCCCTAATTCCTTTGCGATCTGTTGCGCCGCCAAGACATTGGCGCCCGATGAAATGCCGACCATGAGTCCCTCTTGACGGGCCAGAAGTTTTGCCGTTTTATAGGCGTCATCGTCCGTGACGGTGATCACGCGATCAATGATTTCCCTGTTGAGAATTTTTGGGACAAAACCGGCACCGATCCCCTGAATTTTATGGGGGCCCGCCTCTCCCCCCGATAAAACAGGGGAGGCCGACGGTTCCACCGCGACGATCAGGGTGTTTGGGTTTCTCCCTTTGAGAATTTCACCGACGCCGGTAATGGTTCCCCCCGTTCCAACGGCGGCCACGAAGGCGTCCACCGTGTCATCGAATGCCTCCAGAATTTCAGGGCCAGTGGTTTTTCGATGGACCTCCGGGTTAGCTGGGTTGGAAAACTGGTCTGGCATAAAATAGTCCGGATTTTGCTCAATAATATTTTGGGCCTCCTTGATGGAGCCGCGCATCCCCTCCCATGCAGGGGTTAAAACCAACTGCGCTCCATACGACGAAAGAAGGCTGGCCCGTTCCATGCTCATTGATTCGGGCATGACAAGGATTAACTTGTATCCACGAACGGCGGCCACCAATGCAAGGCCGATCCCTGTGTTTCCACTGGTCGGTTCCACCAGCGTTGCACCCGGCTTTATCTTCCCCGCTGCCTCGGCGGCATTGATCATGCTTAGACAAATGCGATCCTTGATGCTGCCGCCCGGATTAAAAAACTCTACCTTGGCAAAAATCTGGCCCCCTTGTGGGTCGGAAAACCGCTTCAACCGGATCAACGGGGTTTTTCCAATATATTCAGTAATATTTTGAGATGACTTCAATTATCTTTGTCAGATATGAGCAGGGGATCGGCCTCCTCCCATAAAGTAGAGGAATTCAATCTCATCACCTTCATGGAGAAAGGTTTTATCCAGACTGGCACGGTCTAACATCTTGGAGTTGACTTCGACCGTCACCATCTGGACTTCAATGTTTTTTACTTTTAGAAGATCCCAAATCGTTGTCTCTTCCACCTCTTCTAATTTCCCGTTAATTTTAACCCGCATATAAAAGTCCTGCAATCCCCATTTTTTCTTAGGGATTTTTAAATCTTTTTAAATCTGATTGATATTTCAATCAAGCTATCAAATGGGTGCCTCTTCTGTCAAGAATTCTATACCAATTACCCTTTGCCCCCGCCTCGTTCCGCCTCGTTTCGGGATCTAAAAAGGGGTCTATGGCCTTGATGGTGAAAGGATCAGCACAGCCTGTTTATGGGCGAAAGAGGGAAACTGAATCCTTATGGAAAAATTTTCTTTGACCCCATTTTATCCTTGACAATGCCAAAAAAGTAGGTATGATTTGCCACGTTGTGGGAAAAAGTGGGATGAAGTGGGTTAATATGGACTAATGTACAGATGTTTTTGGGTGAGTTTCAGCATACGATCGATGCAAAAGGGCGGTTAAGTATTCCGGTTAAGTTTAGGGAATATATTAATAGCCAGTCGAACGCTACGGTCATTATTACTGCTACGCCGGGTTCCCCTTGCCTCGCGGCTTATACTAAGCCCGAATTTGATTTATTACGGGAGAACGCAAGAAAACTTCAAAAGGATAGTAATGTCAGTGATGTATTGAGGCTTTTCTATAAGAATGCGACAGAGTGTTCCTTAGATAAGCAGGGAAGGATTTTAATACCGCCGAACCTTCGGAAGCACGCCGATTTGGAGGATAATACGCTTTTATTCGGAGTGGACCATAAGTTTGAAATTTGGAAGCCGGAAAAATGGCATGAGAAGGAGCTCTCCTCATCCCATAACGAGCAAGAGATTGCAACGACTTTAGCAAGGTTGGGGATGTAGCGATGCAGACACTTTCTCTTGGATTTCCATGTTTATATGATTTTCCTGTTTGGGATAAAATTGTCGTGGAGAGGGAATGGTCCAGAAAGATGGATGAAAAAGAGTTCAGCCACAAGCCGGTCTTGGTGGATGAGGTTTTGGAGGCGCTAGGCTGCCATTTTTTTGACAGTAAGACCTACCTTGATTGTACGGTCGGATTGGGCGGACATACAGAAGCGATATTAAATGCGACCTCTCCCCACGGAAGGGTTATCGGAATCGATCGGGATGAAGAGGTGCTTCAATTGGCGAGGCAGCATTTGAGTGCCTATTCCGGACGGTTGACGTTGAAAAAGGCGGCCTTTAGTGAATTGCTGCAAATAGCAAAGGAGCTCCATATTAGCCATGTGGATGGGATTCTCTTTGACCTAGGCGTCTCCTCCTATCACCTCGATCATCCTGAACGCGGTTTTTCTTTCCAGAAGAGCGGGCCGCTTGACATGAGAATGGACCGACAGCAGGAAGAGACTGCCGCAGATTGGATCAGCGGACACTCCTGTGAGGAGCTCATCAAGCTTATTGAAACGTGTGGTGAAGATCGTTGGGCAAGGAAGATTGCCTCTGCGATTATCCGCTACCGGAATGAAAAAGGCGCCATTACACGGACAGATGAATTAGAGCAGATTATATGGAGGGCTGTTCCGCTGAAGGCCCGATATGGATCAATTCATCCCGCAACCCGGACGTTTCAGGCCCTAAGAATGGCGGTCAATCAGGAGATGGAACAGATTGAGGCAGGCCTTGACGCCGCCATTTCTCTCCTGGCGGTGGGGGGGCGTCTTGCCGTCATTTCTTTCCATTCGATAGAGGATCGTTGTGTGAAACAAACATTCAAGAAATGGGCGTTCCTGTCGGAAGATGTGAACGCAGGATATGGCCGGTTTGCCCCGCTCTTCAAAAAAGTGGTGATTGCTAAGGAGGAGGAGGTTTTAGAAAACCCGCGGGCGAGAAGCGCGAAGTTGAGGGTCTTAGAGAGGGTTGCGTGAAGATAGTAGGGTACAGTTCGGAGAAGACCATCTCCCTATGGATTTCTCTCTGTTTGGTCAGCGCGATTCCGTTAATTGCCTTTTTCTCGATCCGTCAGAGGCATGAGATGATCCGCATCGGTTATGAAATTGAAGAGCTGAACAAGACGAAGGTGGAGTTGAGGCGTATGCATAAAGAGCTGTTAGCGGAGGCAGAAAGTCTTAACGCGATGGGTCGTATCGATAAGATTGCCACGGAACAGTTGAAAATGATCCCGGCGAGGCCAGAGCAGAGGGTTTATTTTATTGAACCTGAAGGGAGTTCTACGGGAGCGCAGGAATAACCAAATAAAGGGCGTTCTTCACGATGGGAGAGACGGAATTTCCTCTTAAGAAACGCTTTATTTTTATCCTGTCCATTTTTGTAACTGCGTTCTCTGTGGTTGCGGCCCGTCTGGTTGTGATTCAGGTATTTCAAGGTCCTGACTGGTTAAGGCAGGCGCAAGGAGAACATGAAAGGCGTCTCCCGCTTGAGCCGGAGCGGGGCGCTATCTATGATCGTAGCGGACGGATTTTTGCTATCAATGTGGATGTCCCATCGGCATATGCCACCCCAACCTCCATGCGTAATCCCTCTCTCGCGTCCAGGACACTTGCCCCGATTATAAAGGCCGATAGAATATCTCTGACGCGGAAATTAAATCAAAGACGGAATTTTGTCTGGCTGGATAGAAAAATGGATCCGAAGATGGCGGAAACCATCAAGGAGAAGAAAATTGAAGGGGTTGGTTTTGTCATGGAGAGCAAACGCTTTTATCCGAAACGCGCCTTGTTCGGACATGTCTTGGGATTTACGGGCTTGGATAATAAGGGTTTGGAGGGGATTGAACTCAAGTATGATTCCCTGCTTCGTGGAGAGATGGGATGGTGGGTGATGGAGCGAGATGCCCATGGGAACGCGGTTTTCCCAAAGGGATTGAACTATATTGCGCCTGCGCGCGGCAAGGACCTCTATCTGACGGTTGATGAGGTGATCCAATATATATCAGAGCGTGCGCTCGACCGGGCTGTCGCGTCAACGCGCGCAAAGGGAGGAACGGTCATCGTTATGGATCCCTGGAACGGGGAGATCCTGGCGATGGCGACCCGGCCACTCTTCAATCCCAATACGGTGAGAACCCACACCCCGTCGGAGTGGAGAAATCGCGCGATTGCCGATGCCTATGAGCCAGGCTCCACGTTTAAGATTGTAACGGCCTCTGCTGCCCTGGAGGAAAAGCTTGTGCGCCCTGACGAGATGATCGATTGCGAACAGGGACGCTATGCGGTGACCGGGACGATCATTCATGATCATGTCCCGGTGGGGGTAGTCTCGTTTCGTCAGGTGATTGCCCTGTCGAGCAACATTGGGACAGCGAAGGTGGCGGCGCGCCTGGGACCGGAAAAACTCAAATCGTATATTCATGCGTTTGGTTTTGGGGGGCCTCTGGGCGTCGATTTGCTGGGAGAGGCCCGTGGTTTGGTTCGAGGGGATAGGCCATGGTCAAAGCGGTCTTTGGCCTCGATCGCGATGGGACAGGAAATCGGTGTGACCCCGTTGCAAATGGCGACTGCCGCATCAACGGTAGCGAATGGGGGATGGTTGGTAGTCCCCCACATGGTTCGTCTGGTTAAGGAGGAAAATACAGGCCAAAACGAAAGGGAGGCATTGAAGCAGACGGTAAAACAGGTCCGTCGCCGTGTGATTTCTGAAGCGACGGCCAAGGAGATGGTGCGTATTCTTAAAGGGGTTGTCACGGAATCAGGGACGGGGGTGCGCGCGGCCGTTCCCGGATTTTCTGTTGCAGGAAAGACCGGAACGGCCCAAAAAATAGACACAAAGACAGGCCGCTATTCCCAGACAGGTTTTATCAGCTCATTTGTTGGGTTCGTTCCCGCAGAGGATCCTGTTGCCACCATTTTAGTGATAGTGGATGAGCCTGAAGGAGAAGGGTGGGGGGGAAGTGTTGCGGCGCCGGCCTTCTCGACGATCGCAAGCGAGCTGCTCTATTACATGAAGATTGTTCCATCTGATCGCAACGATGCGCCTACGGATCGTCTGCAGACGGCGGCAGAGGTTTTTTGAGGAGTTTAGGTGAGGCTTTATGAATGGATCAAGATTTTCCCCGTGACTGAAGTAATTGGAGAGACTGACTTAATGATCCGGACCATTGTTTCGGATTCGCGGAAGGTGCAGCCGGGAGATCTTTTCGTCGCCCTTCCCGGCTCAAAGCAGGATGGACGCCAATTTATTGGAGAGGCGATCAATAGAGGCGCGACTGCTGTGGTGATGGAGGGGCCTATCCCTGATGCCGTTAAGCAAAGCGGGAGGCCGATAACCGGCATTTCGGTCATGGATGCGCGCAAGGCGGCATCCCATCTCGCTTCTTACTTTTATGGGAATCCCGCAGAGGCTCTCTGTCTGATTGGGGTAACGGGGACCAATGGCAAGACCACTACCACCTATCTGGTCCGGTCTATTTTACATGCGGCGGGGATCAAAGGGGGACTGATCGGAACGGTGGAATACGATTGCATAGACGATCGCAGAGTGGCGACCCATACCACGCCCGGGGTCCTGGAATTACAACAGCTTTTTTCAAGGATGAAGACCTCCGGGGCGACGCATGTCGTTATGGAGGTTTCATCACATGCCCTCGATCAAGATCGGGTCGCCGGCTGCCGTTTTCATCTGGCTGTCTTTACCAATTTAACCCAGGACCATCTCGACTATCACGGGAACATGGATGCCTATTTTGCCGCGAAGCAAAAGCTGTTCAATCAGGTGGACACCGCCGCGGGTTGGACGGTGGTGAATATGGATGATCCGTGGGGCAGGCGGCTCAAAGGGAATCTACGATGCATTGGATTCGGAATTGAAGAAGAGAGTGACTGCTATCCGATGGAGATTTCTTCCGATTTGCACGGAATCCGAATGAGGCTTGCGACCCCGCTGGGAGAGCTCCGTCTCGCCTCTCCTCTTTTAGGAAAGTACAACGTCTATAACATCCTGGCGGCGACGTCGGTTGGGGTGGCCCTGGGTCTTTCCAAAGAGGTGATCGCCACGGGGATCGCCGCCATGGAGGGGGTGCCTGGACGATTTGAAAAAATCAATGAGGGCCAGGATTTTTGCGTGATTGTCGATTATGCTCATACCGAGGATGCCTTAAGCCGATTGTTGATCGCGGTGTCGGATAGTACACCGCGGAACATTATTACCGTTTTTGGGTGCGGGGGAGACCGCGATCATGGAAAACGCCCAAGGATGGGAAAGGTGGCGACCCAATGGAGCGATTACACGATTATTACCTCTGATAATCCGAGGAATGAGTCGCCTCTCTCCATTATTTCCGAGATTGAAGAAGGAATAAAGGGTAGGACCTCACACTACGAGGTGATCCCTGATAGGAAGAAGGCGATCTATCGGGCGATTGGCCTGGCGCAGGAGGGGGATACGGTGGTGATTGCCGGAAAAGGGCATGAAGATTATCAAATTGTGGGGTATTGTCGTTTCCCGTTTGATGATCGTGAGGTGGCGCGCCTTGCCTTAAGAGAGAGATTGAATTCGCAAAGATGATAGCGGCTCCCCGATACAAGAGAGTGCCTGTTGGGCCTAAGCGGGAAGACAAAACGATGTGGACCGTAGAAAAAATGTTAAAGGGATGTCATGGGACATTCGCCGGTCTACGCGATACAGCGGCAATCGCGGGGTTTTCGATTGATACTAGGACCATTCGGCAAAACGAGGTCTTTATTGCCTTGCGCGGCCCAAGATTTAACGGGCATGATTTTGTAGCGGATGCCTTCAATCGCGGTGCGATCGGGGCCGTCGTTTCCCGGATGGAATATGAAAGAAGGCCGTGGGAACGATTTTTAGATCGGTGTTTTTTCATCCAGGTGGATGATCCCCTTTCCGGGCTTCAGGAGATGGCCATCTGGCAGAGAGGAACCTTTGATATCCCTGTGGTCGGCATCAGCGGTAGCAACGGAAAAACCACCACGAAGGAGATGACGGCGGCCATTCTCTCCCGCCGCGGGCCGGTTTTAAAAAGCGAAGGGAATCTTAATAACCATATCGGGCTTCCGCTCTGCCTACTCCGCCTGAAAGAGGGCGATCAGGCGGCCGTTGTGGAAATGGGGATCAGTCAACCAGGTGAGATGCAGAGGCTTTGCAAAATGGCGCAGCCGACTGTGGCGGTGATTACCAATGTCGGTCCGGCCCACCTCGAATTTTTAGGCGATCTTGCAGGCGTGGCGAGGGAGAAAGGGGATCTGTTTCGCGCTGTTTCAGAAGGGGGGATAGCGGTGATTAACCGGGATGATCCCTATCTCTGTCCATGGGAAGATCATGTTTCTGAAAAATGGAACTATGCCATGAACGGATCGGCTGATGTGACGGCGAGCGATGTCGCGCAGGACTCCAACACCGTGACATTTACGCTTCACCTTCACCGGGGGAGGGGAGGAAATGTCCCGGTGATTCTTCATACGGTCGGACGCCATCACATCTACAACGCCCTTGCGGCCGCAACGGTATCGTGCGCCTTGGGGTATCGTTTGGATGAGATTCGCGAAGGACTGGACCTTTTTCGTCCGCTGACATTGAGAACAGAACATCTTGTATTAAATGGGGTCCATGTTTTGTTGGATGCCTATAACGCCAATCCGGCCTCGATGAAGGCGGCGCTGGAAATGCTGGCTTCGTATCGTCCGGAGGATCGTAAAGCCGGACGAAAGGTTGCGTTATTGGGCGACATGTTGGAGTTAGGGGAGTCCGCTCCCTTTTGGCATGTTGAACTTGGAAAATGGGCGGGTAATTTCGGCGTGGACCGTCTCATCTGCGTGGGGAGGTGGGCAGAACAGGTCGCCGAGGGGGCAAGACTTTCCGGTATGACGCAGGATGCGATCTCTACCTGTCCTGATGTAGAAACGGTATGCCTGTCGGGTCTACTTTTTCCGGGAGACCATCTGCTGATTAAGGGTTCGCGGGGCATGAAAATGGAACGTATTCTTTCGGCCCTTTCGGGAGACGGTTAATGCTGTACGAGTTGTTGTATCCGCTCCATACAACCTATTCTTTTTTTAATGTTTTTCGCTATATCACCTTTCGGACGATTTATGCCGCGGTGACCGCACTGGTAATATCTTTTCTGATCGGTCAGCAGGTGATTGATGTTTTAAGACGCTATCAGTTAGGACAGCAGATACGAGAAGATGTGCCGAAGTCCCATATGGATAAGTCCGGGACGCCGACGTTAGGGGGACTGATGATCCTCCTGATTATTTTGGTGTCGACCCTTCTTTGGGCCGATCTAAATAATCGCTATCTCTGGCTGGTGGTCTTGACGACAATGGGGTTTGGACTGATCGGTTTCTGGGATGATTACATCAAGTGTGTCAGGAAGAATGCGCAGGGACTTCGTCCCCGCTACAAATTAGGGCTACAAATCGTCGTTGCGGCCTTCGCGGCCTTCATGCTGTATCACTCCCCCGCCTATTCGACCATCCTCTCGGTTCCGTTCTTTAAAAAATTTACGCCCGATTTGGGGATGTTTTACATCCCTTTTGCAATCTTCGTTATTGTCGGGGCATCCAATGCGGTGAACTTAACGGATGGTCTCGATGGTCTTGCCATCGGCCCCATTACGGTGACGGCCATGTCGTATGTCGTGGTGGCCTATGTAACGGGCCACAAAATTTTCTCGGAGTATCTCCAGATTCCCTATATTGATGGGGCGGGAGAGCTGTCGGTTTTCTTGGGTTCGGTCGTCGGCGCAAGCCTCGGTTTCCTCTGGTTTAATACCTATCCCGCCACGCTGTTTATGGGGGATGTCGGATCGCTCCCTCTGGGAGGGGCACTGGGGACCGTCGCCGTGGTGTCCAAACATGAGTTGCTCCTGGCGCTGGTGGGCGGCATTTTTGTCATTGAGGCCCTCTCGGTCGTTTTTCAGGTGGTCTCTTTCAAGTCGCGTGGAAAACGGGTTTTTTTGATGGCGCCGATTCATCACCACTTTGAGCTGAAAGGCTGGCAGGAGCCAAAAATCGTTGTTCGGTTTTGGATTCTGTCGATCGTCCTGGCGTTGTTAAGCTTAAGCACCCTCAAGTTAAGGTAGGAAGAGAGGATAAAAGTGGATCTTAAATCACAACGGGTAACGGTTGTGGGAATGGGCGCAAGCGGTATTGCGGCCGCTGAATTGTTGGCGAGAGAGGGCGCGAAGGTCTTGATCATTGATGACCAGAAAAAAGAGAGATCCCCTGATTTAAATCCGTTTGATGTGCAATTCCACCTGGGGGAATGGTCCGATGCGGACCTCCTTTCATCCAGCCTGGTTGTGGTCAGCCCGGGTGTTCCTTTAAAGAAACTTCCGATCGACAAGCTTGCTTCCCTGCGAATTCCGGTGATCGGTGAAATGGAGCTTGCGGCAAGACGGCTTTCCGCGCCGATGATCGCCATTACTGGAACCAATGGAAAGAGTACCACCACGACCCTTGTGGGAGAAATCTTGAAGAACTGGGGATGGCGCGTTTTTGTGGGGGGAAATTTGGGAACGCCGCTCTCTTGCGCGGTTGAATCGAAGTGGGACTTTATTGTGGTTGAGGTGAGCTCTTTTCAGTTGGAGACGATTTGCGAGTTTCACCCCCGCATTGCGGCGCTCTTGAATGTGACGCCGGACCACCTGGACCGCTACCCCAGTTTTGGCGCCTATCAAGAGACAAAGTGGCGTATTTTTGAGAATCAACAGGCTTCGGATTACTGCTTGTTCAACGAAGACGACCCGATGACGGTCTCCCCTTTTTTGAGAGGGGCGCCGGTTTTTTTCAGCAAGGGCACTGTCCCCCGCCGCGGCGTCTATATGGATGAGGGCAAAATTTTCTCCAATATCTGGGGGGAGAGGGAACCGGTGATTTCCCTCTCAGAATTAAAGGTGAAAGGGGTGCATAACCTGGAAAACGTGATGGCCGCTTGTGCGATTGCGCTCATTTGCGGTTGTTCGACGACGGTGATTCGTTCGGTCGTCTCGGATTTTCACGGTCTGCCGCATCGCATGGAATTGGTGCGCGAGGTCGGCGGGGTGAAATATGTCAATGATTCCAAGGGAACGAATGTGGGGGCGGTGATCAAGTCGCTGGAAGAGATAAACGCCCCTGTCGTTCTGATCGCAGGCGGACGGGACAAAGAGAGTGATTTTACCCCTTTGCAAGAGACGATCAAGAAAAAAGTGAAACACCTCATCTTAATGGGCGAGGCTAAAGATAAAATGGCCCGATGTTTTTCGGGTTGTACCGATATCAAAACGGTTGGATCGATGCAGGAAGCGGTCAGCGTGGCGTCCTCCTGTTCAGAGTCGGGGGGAATGGTTCTTCTATCGCCCGCCTGCGCCAGTTTTGATATGTTTCGGGATTATCAAGAACGTGGAGACGCCTTTCGGAAGGCGGTGGAAGAGCTTGGTGTTCAAAGATGAAGCCAACGCTTGTTTTAAATGGCCGGAGTCTGATGGTGATCGTCCTGATCCTTAGCCTGATTGGATTGATGATGATCTACAGCGCGAGCGGGGTTTTGGCCCAGAAATATCATCACGATGCCGCCTATTTCCTGAAGAGACAGCTGGTTTGGATGGGGCTGGGGCTCTCTTTGTTTTTTATCGCAACACGCGTTGATTACCATCAGGTTCAAAACGGCATCCTCCCGATCGCCGCGCTGGTCTTTATCCTCTTGACGTCGGTCCTTTTGTTTGGGGCGGAGGTCAACGGATCGCAGCGCTGGCTTCGGCTCGGCCCGATCTCGTTTCAACCCTCCGAGGCGGCCAAGTTATTTACGGTCATTTATCTTGCCCATTATGTCGTTAAGAAAGGGGAGAAGATTCGTAATTTTTTTGAGGGGCTTGCTCCCGCCCTGGTCCTGATTGCCCTGCAGGTGATGCTGATTGCCGCAGAGCCGGATATGGGATCCAGCGCGACGATTTTATTTCTTGCGTTGATCATTTTGTTTCTGGGAGGAGCCTCTTTAAAACATCTTTTCCTGCTTGGAGCAGGCATGGTTCCCCTCCTGGCGTATTGGATTATGAAAACCCCTTACCGGAAAGAGCGGCTTCTGACCTATTTAAACCCTTCGGCCGATCCGTCGGCGGGCGGTTTCCAAATCACGCAGTCTTATCTGGCCCTCGGCAGCGGCGGCACGGTCGGTATGGGTCTTGGAGAAGGGAGACAAAAACTGTTCTTTCTCCCTGAACCGCACACCGATTTTATTTTTTCCATTATTGGCGAGGAATTCGGGATGCTCGGAACCCTCTCCATCCTCCTCCTGTTCCTGATGTTGTTAGGGATCGGCTGGCGGATCGCCTTGATGACGGAGGACCCCTTTGGACGGATGTTGGCCATTGGGATAACGGTGATGATCGCATTGCCTGCGCTGCTGAATATGGGGGTGGTCACCGGGCTTCTTCCGACCAAGGGGCTTCCTCTCCCATTCGTCAGTTACGGCGGATCATCGTTGTTAATCAATTGGGCAGCAGTTGGACTTCTTTTTAATGTATCAAGAGGCGGCAGCCAGGGACATTTCGGATGAAAATTGTTGTCGCAGCTGGGGGAACCGGTGGCCATCTCTATCCGGCCGTAACACTCGCAAAGGCCTTTATGCAATTTGAATCGGATACACAGATTCTCTTCATCGGAACCGCCTCCGGGATAGAAGCCAAGCTGGTCCCTGAATATGGATTTGCGTTTGCCTGTATCTCGGCGAAGGGATATGTGGGAAAGGGGCTTGTGAAGAAGGCATTCGCGCTTCTGTTGGTTGCGGTCGGTTTCTTTCAGTCGTTATGCCTTCTCATCCGTTTCTCGCCCCAGTTGGTGATCGGGATCGGCGGATACGCCGCCTTCCCCGTTTTATTGGCTGCCTTGACGCTGAAGACAAAACGGGTGATCCTGGAACCGAATGTGGTTCCGGGATTGTCCAACAGACTGCTTGCGTCTTATGTCGATCTGGTGGTGATCGCGTTTGAAGAGTCACGCGCCTATTTTCAGACAGAGAAGATTCGATGCCTCGGTTCTCCGGTCCGTCAGGAGATTCTCCAGGCCAGCCGGACCTCTTCTGATCGCGCGATGAAGACCCTTCTGGTATTAGGGGGCAGCCAGGGCTCCCATGCGATCAATCGCGCCATGATCGGCGCCCTTCCGCGCCTGCTGTCTCAATCCCTTCGGGTCATTCATCAGACGGGAAGCAAAGACTTCGATGAAGTAGCGGCCGCGTATGACCGGGTCGGTCTGTCGGGACAGGTATCCCCCTTCATTTCAGAGATGGCAGAGGCGTATGCCGCCGCTGACCTGGTGGTCTGTCGTGCCGGCGCGGGAACCCTTTCAGAGTTGGCGGCCGTTGGAAAACCGTCGCTGCTGATTCCTTTCCCGTATGCGGGAGGGCATCAGGAGAAGAATGCAGCCTGTTTTGTCTCGGCGGGGGCCGCAGAAATGATCAAAGATCAGGAACTAGACGGTCCCGTGTTGGCAGAACGCATTCTCCTGCTTCTTTTGGATCCAGAACGGCTGGCCACGATGGGAGATGCGGCCAGAAGGCGGGGCCATCCGCGCTCCGCGGAAGAAATCGTAAAGGTGTGCGATCAGTTGGTAAGGGGTATCAACCACGATCAAAACCAAGGAGGGAGGCCATGAATGACAAAGAGTTACAGGAGATCAAGAAGGAATGGTCTAAGATTGTTGATTTGTGCTCCCAAATTTCTGTCAGCTCAATTAATGTGGGGAACACCGAACGAAGAGATGCGATCTTGGGTATTAACATGTACATAAAAAAGCTTGAGATGGTTTGCAACATGAAAGAAGTGGATGGGACGCAGCGTCTTCCCCGGTATACAGCTGTGGTTTCTGCGCCAAAGATTTTGCAGCCAAGACATGCATAACGCATGTAGCGGCCTATGATGTTTCGGGAGGTGAGGCGTTTTCATTTTGTGGGAATTGGCGGGGCGGGTATGAGCGGGATTGCGGAAATATTGCTGAACATGGGATATCAGGTCAGCGGATCGGATCTGGCCCTGTCCGAGAATACCGATCGGCTCGCTTCGATGGGGGCGGCCATTTACGAGGGGCATCATGCGGGACATATCGAGGGGGCGGAGGCGCTGGTGGTCTCCTCCGCCATCTCGATGGACAACGTGGAGGTGTCAGCGGCCCGTGAAAAGCAAATCCCCGTGCTGGCGCGCGCGGAGATGCTGGCTGAATTGATGCATCTTCGATATGGAATTGCCGTGGCGGGGGCCCATGGAAAAACGACGACCACGACCATGATTGCGACGATTCTGGCGGAAGGGGGGCTCGACCCGACCGCGATTATTGGTGGAAAGGTGAATCGCTTTGGAAGCCACGCAAGATGCGGCGAGGGGGAGGTTATTGTCGCTGAAGCCGATGAAAGCGACGGCTCCTTTCTACGATTGTCTCCCGCCCTGGTGGTGGTGACAAATATTGATCGCGAACACCTGGATTATTATAAAACCCTTGAGTCGATCGAGGCGGCATTTCTCGGTTTTATCAACAAGATTCCGCTGGACGGCCTGGCTGTCCTTTATGGAGATCAGCGGCCCATCCTGGAGATGATCCCGCGCATCAATAGACCGATCCTGACGTACGGCTTTACGTCCGTATGCGACCTGGTTGCGGAGGGGATGACCTATCAGCCGTGGAAAACCACCTTTCGCGTCTCCTATCGGGGCGAACCGCTGGGCGCCTTCGAAATTCCTATCCCGGGAGAGCATAATATTTTAAACGCCCTGGCGGCCATTGGTGTCGGTTTGACGCTGGCGATCCCTGTCGCGGTGATGTATGAAGGGCTGAAAGGGTATCGCGGGGTCGAGCGGCGTTTTCACCTGTTAGGCGAGAAGAAGGGTGTTTTAGTCATTGATGATTATGGACACCATCCCACCGAGATCCAGGCGACCATTTCCGCGGCGAAGCAGGCTTTTGGCTGTCCCGTTCTTGTCGTTTTTCAGCCGCATCGGTTTACACGGACACGCGATTGTCTGCATGAACTGGCCGCTTCGTTTGACAAGGCCGACCACCTGATTTTGACCGACATCTATCCTGCGGGCGAGGTCCCCATCCCTGGGATGGATGGTGAGCGGCTTTATCGGGAGGTGTTGGCCCATCGCCACCCGCATGCCCTCTATCTTCGGAATCGGGCCGAGATTGTCTCCGCTCTTTGGGCGATGGCCCGTCCGGGAATGATGGTGATCACGCTGGGGGCCGGAGATGTCTGGAAAGTGGGCCGCGACTTTTTATCTGCCGCGTTAGGTAGGAGGGAGGGATGATTTCCATGATGGCGCAGGCGCCGGTTTCATATCGGAAGGCGTTGGAAGGATGTTCTTGTGAAATTCAATATGATGTTTCTATTGCCCCCTATACCTCATTAAAGATTGGAGGGCCAGCCGATGTGATGGCCTTCCCGAAGACCGTTACCGAGGTGGTTGCCGTCATGAAACGGGTTTCGCAGCATCAACTCCCGTTTTTTGTTTTAGGCGGCGGAAGCAATGTGTTGGTTCTGGATGGAGGGATTGAAGGGGTGGTCATCCAGCTCGATCGTTTGAATCGCATTACCCGGGTGGATACGCGCCTGTTGTTTGCCGAGGCGGGGGTGTCGTATCCGAAGCTTTCAACCCATGCGATGGGATGCGGTTTGTCGGGCCTGGAATTTGCCGCGGGAATTCCGGGGACGGTCGGCGGGGCCGTGGCGATGAACGCCGGTATACCCGGAGAAGAGACCTGGGAGGTGTTAAAGGAGATTGCCTTTGTCGACGATAAGGGCGAGTTTGAAGTCATCCCTGCTGAGTATGTCCGTCATGGATACCGGAGCGCGGCCCTTCCGAAGGGAGTGGTTGTTTCTGCCTGTTTTTCCCTTTCCCAGGCGCCTGTTGAGCAGATCGAAGAGACGATAAAAGGGCTGATGAAACGCCGAAGGGAGACGCAGCCCTTGTCTTTTCCGAATGTCGGCTCGATTTTTAAGAATCCGGCAGGGGCATATACGGGAAGGTTGGTCGAAGAGGTCGGCCTGAAGGGATACAGCGTCGGGGGCGCGCAGATTTCGGATCGCCATGGGAACTTTATTATCAATCGCGACAATGCCTTGGCCAGGGATGTGCTCGATTTAATCAAAAAAGTGGTGCACAAAGTGAGGCAGGAGAGGGGCGTGAAACTGGAACTGGAGGTTCGGATTGTCGGTAGGGAATAGCGTGTGGCCATAAATCGGTTTATCGGGAAGACGATCGGGGTGTTGATGGGGGGAATGTCGTCGGAGCGGGAGATATCCTTAAAGAGTGGGCGCGCGGTCGCCGCATCCCTGACACGCCTCGGTTATCATACGCGCGCGATTGATGCCGATACCGAGATAGCCTTCACGCTGCGCAAAGAAGGGATCGGGGTCGCCTTTATCGCGCTGCATGGGCGTTATGGAGAAGATGGAATCATTCAGGGACTCCTTGAATGGATGAAAATCCCCTATACCGGCTCGGGTGTCCTGGCAAGCGCGTTAGGGATGGATAAGGTCGCATCGCGCGGCGTTTTCCGCTCCCACGGCCTGCCGGTCCCCCCTGGCTGGTCCTTTCGGAAAAAGAGACGTTTCGGACGGATGACCTCCCGTTTGGTTTTCCGGCTGTTGTGAAGCCCGCATCGGAAGGCTCCAGCGTCGGCGTGACAATCGTCAACGAGGCGGAGGGGATGGCGTCGGCGTTGAAGGAGGCCTTCCGTTACGGTCCCCGGGTGATTCTGGAAAAGTACATTCGGGGGAGGGAAATCCATGTCGGTATCCTGGGGGATGCCCCGCTTGGGGCGATTGAAATCCGTCCCAAGACGGCATTTTATGATTATACGGCAAAGTATGTCCCGGGAATGTCGGAGCATCTCTTTCCCGCGCCGCTTCCCCCGGCGGTCTATCAAGCGGTATCGCAGTTGGCCTATCAGGCACATTGCCTCTTGGGGTGCGTTGGTGTCAGCAGAGTGGATCTCTTGCTGGACGATGAAATGCATCCCTATGTCCTGGAAGTCAACACGTTGCCCGGCATGATGGAGACCAGCCTCCTGCCGGAGATGGCCCGTGGAATCGGCATCGATTTTGACGCCTTGGTAGAAAAGATTTTAGAAACCGCATCGCTGGCAAAGTAGGCATGCTTTTGAAGTTGAGGATATTGTAGATGCCGGAGATGGCCATACAGGCAGCAGCCGCTTCCACAGAGGGCCTCTCTATCCATATAGGGAGGAAGATGTCTTTAGGCCCTTTTGAAAAGAGGATCGAGACGGCAGGTCGCGTAAAGGAGAAAACCAGGACTGCTGGAAGCGGTCAGAAGACGCCTCTGTCTGCCGCCTTGAAAGAGGGCGCGCTCCGTGAAGTGGCCCAGGCCGCGGCCTCTCTTGAACTGACCATTCCGGAAGTTAATCCGGATCTCAAAGTGAAGATCGATCATGATGCAGACATGCTGATTCTTCAGATCATCGAGGGGGAGACCGGTGATCTCATTCGTCAGATTCCGCCGCAGGAGATTGTGAAACTTGCGGCACGGATCAATAAGGTGCTTGGAGCGATTTTTGATAAAAAGGGATAAACAGATCCTCGTGAAGAAAAACAGGAAAAGGAAGGTTTCCCAGATTTTTGGGCGTATCAAAATGCTTGCGCTGGTGATGACGGTGGTGATGGGGCTGTCCGGTCTCTATGTCGGGGTGCGACAGCTTATAGATGCCCCCTATTTTAAGATCAAGGATGTCCGGTGGTTTGGCCTGAAACGTCTTGAGGCGTCGGCGTTAAATCGGCAGTTTCATTGGGTGGTTGGAGAGAGCCTTTTTAGAGCTGACCTCTCCCGGATTCACGGGGCGGTGTTATCGAATGCGTGGGTCAAAGAGGCGACAGTTCGGAAAGATTTTCCAGATCGCCTGACGGTGATGCTAACCGAGCGAGAAGCGGCGGTTGTTGAAGTCCATGGGTCCGACAAGATGCGCCTTTTGGATAGTGAAGGGACGGTTTTGGAAGAGAAGGAAGACTATCCCCCAGGTCTCCCCCGGGTGATCCGTTTTGACCAGCAATCGTACGTCAGGGGGCTTTCCTTGATGGCCCTGGCCGCAAGCCAGCCTTCGTATCTGGTCGATCTTTCAAATCCCCGCGATCTGTTGGTGCGTCTGCCGGAAGGGGTGCTTCATTTTGGAGACAGAGATTTCATAAATCGGTGGAACCGTTTCAAGAGGGTGGAAGGGGACCTTAAACGGCGTGGGTTGTCCCGTTGGGAAATAGATCTCCGTTTTTCGGATAAAGTGGTTGTAAAACCGGGGGTGGCCCGTTTAAAGAGCGGTGAGGCGTTGTTTCACTTTTAGGAGGAGGAGATTTTGGCAAGTCGGGAAGACATTTGGATCGGTTTAGACGTTGGGACGACCAAGATCAGCGCGATTGTGGGTGAGGTGGACAAAAACAGAGGGATCGACATCGTCGGCATTGGGACGGCCCCCTCTAAGGGGCTTAAAAAGGGGATGGTGATCAACATTGAAAGCACGGTTGCATCGATTAAGCAGGCGGTGGAAGAGGCGGAGCGGATGGCCGATGTGGAGATACGCTCTGTCTATACGGGGATTGCGGGAGGGCATATCAAGGGGATCAACAGCCGGGGCGTGATTGCCGTGAAAGATCGCGAGGTCAGACGGGCAGATGTGGAGCGGGTGATTGAGGCGGCCAAGGCGGTGGCCATTCCGCTTGATCGCGAGGTGCTCCATGTCCTTCCCCAGGAATTTATTGTGGATAGCCAGGACGGGGTTAAAGACCCGCTCGGGATGTCCGGGGTTCGTCTGGAGTCGGATGTCCATATTATTACCGGCGCGGCGACCTCCTCCCAGAATATCGTCAAGTGTGTCAATCAAAGCGGATTGGAGGTGCTGGGCCTCATCCTCCAGCCGCTCGCTTCCAGCGAGGCGGTCTTGACGTCGGATGAGAAAGAGTTGGGCGTGGCGGTCGTGGATATCGGAGGGGGAACGACCGATGTCGCCATTTTTGTGGAAGGGGCGATCCGCCACACCGCCATCCTTGCGATGGGGGGGAGCCATTTTACCAATGATATTGCGATCGGACTCCGCACCCCGCCTGCCGACGCGGAGAAACTAAAAATCACTTACGGTTGCGCCTCCACCGATATGGTGAAGGGAAACGAGATGATGGAGGTTCCGAGCGTCGGGGGACGGCCCCCGCGATCACTCTCCCGCCAACTTCTGGCCGGCATTATCAAGCCGCGTGCCGAGGAGATTTTCGCGTTGGTGGCCCGCGAGATTGAAAAGATGGATTATGGGGACAAGGTGGCCTCCGGCGTGGTGATCACCGGCGGTTGTTCCCGGATGGAGGGGATGGTGGAGACGGCAGAATCGGTACTGGGGCTTCCGGTGCGGCGGGGCAATCCTTTTGGGGTGGGCGGATTGGTGGACATTGTCAGCAACCCGATGCATGCCACCGGTGTTGGGCTTATTTTATATGCGTATCGGAATTATGAACAGGCCGATTTAAACGGTAAAGGGACAATTGCCCATCGTGTTAAAAACCAGATGAAAAACTGGGTGAAGGCGTTTTTCTAGGATGGAAACATGCATCGTATCTCATTGACGAGGAGGCAGTTATGTACGATAAAAGTTGTATTGATCCATGTTTTACCTTTGATGATGAGGAACTGACGTCGCCTGCCAGGCTGATGGTGATTGGGGTGGGCGGCGGTGGCTGTAACGCGGTCAATAGCATGGTTGATTACGGATTAGACGGCGTCGAATTTGTCGCCGCCAACACCGACCTCCAAGTGCTCAACGCGAACAAGGCGCCGCACAAAATTCAGCTTGGGGCGAAGCTGACCAGGGGACTGGGGGCTGGAGGAAGACCGCAGGTGGGAAGGGAGTCGGCCTTGGAGGCTGCCGAGCAAATCCAGGGGGTTTTGACAGGGGCCGACATGGTTTTCGTAACCACGGGGATGGGGGGTGGAACCGGGACAGGCGGTGCCCCTGTGATTGCCAATCTTTTAAAAGAGATGGGGATATTAACGGTGGGAGTGGTCACCAAGCCCTTTTCATTTGAAGGGCCGGCAAGGATGCGTCAGGCCGAAGAAGGAATCAGAGAGCTCAAGAAGGCCTGCCATACGATTATTGTGATCCCTAACCAGCGGCTCTTAAGTGTTGTCGAAAAAAGGATGCCGGTTGGCGCATCGTTTAAGCTGGTAGATGACATTCTAAGACAGGCGGTCCAGGGAATCTCGGATATCATTAATCACCCGGGGATTATCAACCGTGATTTTGCCGATGTCCGGACCGTGATGTCGTATACCGGCCGCGCTGTGATGGGAATGGGCACCTCAAAAGGAAGCAATCGGGCCGTGGAGGCCGCACAGAAGGCGATCTCAAGCCCGCTGCTGGAAGATAGCTCTATCGAAGGGGCGCGCGGCGTTTTAGTGAATATCACTGGAGGTTCCGATCTCGCCCTCGAGGAATTTCAAGAGGCGGTCTCCCTTATCCAGAAAAATGTGGATGCCGACGCGGAAGTTTTTCCCGGCATGGTTGAAAGACCGGAGATGGCGGAAGAGATCAAGGTAACCGTTATTGCGACCGGTTTTCCGGATGAGAAAGTCCCCGACAAGAAAGAAGAGGCAACCTTTCTTAAAAAGGTGGGTCCGATCTATCTTGCAAAGAGAGGCTATCCGGTAAAGGTCCGTAGCAGTATGCCAAAAGAGGTGATCCAAAATCAGGATGATTTTTGGAATATACCGGCGTTCATTAGAAACCAGGCTGATTAGGTTTATGAAATTCCATACAGGGGAAAAGATTTTCTGCGGTGATGCTGCGTTAGGAGGGACGAATGGAGGAAGAAGGTACTGTGGCGCTTCAGAATAGGGCGCCTATTGATTTAGCGCTGCTGAGGCGCCCGGGGGTCTTTCATTTTTTTGGGACAAAGGAACTGACAGACACGGCCTCTCTTTTCCAAAAACTAACGAGGCCGAAGGCGTCCATCACGGTCCGCCAGGTCCATGGAGATCAGGTTTGCCGGATTACGGATGACGTGCTTCCTAGTCTTTCCGATGGCCACGTTCCCGGTGCGTCGATGACTGGCGATGCCTTGATGACGGACCGGCCTGATGTCCTGATCATGGTGTCGACCGCCGATTGTGTCCCGGTCCTTCTTTTTGATCCTGTGGCAGGCGTGGTTGCCGCGGTGCACGCAGGATGGCGCGGAACCCTTTTGAATATCTGTTCGAAGGTCGTTCGGGAGATGGGATTCCATTATGGCACGGAGCCGAAAAACCTGATAGCGGGAATCGGTCCTTCCATCGGACCTTGCTGCTACCAGGTGGAAGAGGATGTTTTTGGAGAGGTGGTCCGGTCGTATCCGTACGGACATGAGGTGGTTGTGCAACAGGATAATGGCAAGGCGATGCTTCACCTCGGATGGCTCAACCGTTTTCAACTGGAAGAGGTCGGCCTTCTTCCGGAGAATATTGCAGCCGCCGGACGTTGCACCTTCTGTAGCCCGGACGATTTTTATTCCTATCGTCGGGATAAGAAAAAAGTTGGGGGTATGTTAAACGGGATCATGCTTGTTTCATAACAGTCCGTTTGGGAGAGTCGATCATCGGATGTCTTTACAAGAACAGGATGGGCTAAATGGAAGACGGGGTTCCAGCCGCCGTTAGCTCCGTTTTAGAGAGAATTCGAAAGGCCGCCATACGGGCGGGACGCAGTGAGAGGGAGATTACCTTGGTTGCCGCATCAAAGGGAGTGGGTGTGGAGGGAATCCGCGAAGCGGCCGCTTCCGGAGTGACCCATTTCGGAGAGAACAGGGTCCAAGAGGCACATGCCAAGTTCCCTTCGATCGAGGGACCCCTGTTCATTCATTTAATCGGATCCCTTCAAACGAACAAAGTCAAAGACGCGGTCGGTTTTTTTAACCTGATTCACTCGATTGATTCGCTTCTCCTGGCTAAAAAGATAGCGCAGGAAGCGGAAAAGAGGTCTATCACACAGCAGATTCTGGTAGAGGTGAATATCGGCGGAGAAGAGAGCAAGCATGGTGTCTCTATGAACACGGTTTCCCCCTTCGTGGATGCGATCAGGGCGCTTCCACACCTCTCGCTGCTCGGATTGATGGCGATTCCGCCTCAAACGCCTACTTCTGAAGAGGCCAGACCCTATTTTGCAAAGTTGCGGACGTTGGGAAACGCGTTGGGGTTAACCCGGTTTTCGATGGGGATGTCATCTGACTTTGAAGTGGCCATTGAAGAAGGGGCGACCTGGGTGCGTATCGGCACGGCCCTCTTCGGGCCTCGTCCACCCTGGCGGAGGGTGGAAAATTGAAGGGGCAGAAGGATCTTAGGAGAATCTCCTTTGTGGGATCGGGGAATATGGCAGAGGCGATTATCAAAGGGGTGTTGGGGGCCGGACTTTTTAAGCCGGCGGACCTGATTGCCTCCGATGTTTCAGATGAGACATTAAAGCGGATTCATCAAAAACATGGAATTCGGACGACCCACAGTAATCGAGAGGCGGTTCGGGAGGGAGGACTGATTATCCTGGGTGTCAAGCCTTTGGTGGTCGATTCCGTTCTGGCTGAAATCAAGTCGGGGTGCAAAGAGAAGGTTTTTGTTTCTGTCGCGGCCGGAATCCCGTTGTCTCGTCTTGCGGCAGGCCTTGACAGGGAGACAGCGATCATTCGCGCGATGCCGAACGCCCCCGCACAGGTTCAATCGGGCGCAACAGTTTTGGCTCCGGGAAAAGGGGTGGGGGAAGATGCCCTTGCCTTGGTGCTCCAGATTTTTGAGTCGATTGGAAAGACATGGGTGTTGGATGAACGGTACCTCGACGCGGTGACCGGGTTGTCGGGAAGCGGACCGGCCTTTGCCTTTGTCATGATCGAGGCGATGGCCGATGGAGGGGTAAAATGTGGGTTATCCAGAGACGTGGCCCTTTCCCTCGCGGCGCAGACGGTTCTGGGGGCTGCGAGGATGATTGTTGAAACGGGAGACCATCCGGGGCGGCTGAAAGATTTTGTCGCCTCTCCCGGGGGGACTACTATTGTCGGATTGCATAAATTAGAAGAGGGAAAAGTCCGGGCGGCGTACATCTCTGCCGTGGAGGCTGCGACAAGGCGGTCTGAAGAACTGGGAAAAAATCGGTAAGGGAGGATCAGATTTTTATCATAGCAAATTTTATATCGGCTGCCGCCACGGTACTAAGCTATCTCCTTGAGTTTTACATGTGGGTGATCATTGTCCGGGCGTTGATATCGTGGGTGAACCCTGATCCGTACAACCTGATTGTCCAATTTCTTTATAGAGCGACTGAACCGGTGCTTGAACCGATCCGAAGGAGAATGGGGATGCATCATATGGGAATTGACCTTTCTCCGTTAATCGTGGTCCTGGTGATTATTTTTTTGAGGAAGTTCCTGGTGGATTCCCTTTATGAACTGGCAAACCGATTACAATAGAGGATGAGAAAACATGAAAACACCTGATATCCGTCGTTTGAAATTTGGGATCGGTTATTGGGGATACCGTCCCCGTGAAGTAGATGCGTTCCTCAGTCGGCTTGTCGATGGAATGGAGGCGGTTTTAAAGGAAAACGAGGAGCTTAAAGTCCAGATGAGGACGAGGGATCGGACGATATCGGAACTGCAGGAAAACCAGGTGACGTTGACCAGCACCCTCCCAATGGTGCAGAATGCGCTGGAAGCAATGAAGGTGCTTGCCCAGAAAGAGGGCGAGATGATTATTTGTCAGGGGGGCGTCAAAGCGGAAGAGATGACCCGCGCTTCGGTAAAACAGGTGGCGCAACTTCAGGCTGGAATTCTGGACCTTAAAAGAAGGCGTGATCTCTCCATGGAAGAGATCAAAACGATGATGCGGGGCTTCGAGAGGGTATTGTACGAAACTAAAAAGTGGGAGATAAAAAATGAAGATTACACCGGTCGATATCCGTCAAATGACCTTCCGGATGCGCTTCCGAGGGTATTATCCGAATGAGGTTGATGCCTTCCTGGAAGATATGGCCGATGAGCTTGGCGAGATATTAAAGGAAAACGCTGAGCTGCGCGAGCGGATTGAAGAGCAGGATCGCACCATCGTGGAGCTAAAGAAAAAGGAGGGGGTCTTGACGCAGTCTATGGTGATGGCGCAAAAAGCGATTGAGGATATGAAGACCAGCGCCAAAAAGGAAGGAGACCTTATTCTCCGTCAGGCGGAAATCCGAGCGGAAGAAGCGACCCGTTCTGCGGGGAGGCAGGTGGCGCAGCTTCAAACAGATCTCCTGAATCTTCAGAGACAGCGGGATCTCTTTGTCGAGCGTATTCGCTCTTTAATGCAGAGTTTTGAAAAGACATTGCAGTGGGAAAACGAGC
>SBBT01000165.1 GCA_005239595.1 Candidatus Troglogloeales bacterium
CCCCCGTTCGCGCCGCTTCGCGGCGCGAACCTATCCCTTTAGCCCCTCCCCAACCGGCCAGAAACCAGATGCCTGATTTCTGGCCGGATGAGCCAAGCGGATTAGAAATTGCCGAGACGTTTCGTACCGGTCGATAAGGCATGTGCCTCTAAAATTCCTCATCCAGGGCCACTTTGCCGGAGACACTCATTTGATAGGCGGTTACACGGCGCTCAAAGAAATTGGCCAGCTCCTGGACATCCTGCATTTCCATGAAGCTAAATGGGTTTCTTGCGTTAAATTGCGGGGGAATCGAAAGTGACGTCAGCCGTTTATCGGCAATATACTCCAGGTAGGCGCACATATCCCTGTAAGATAAGCCTGTTATACCGAGATCAAGAACGTCCCTGGCAAAATATTTTTCGCAGGTCACCGCTTCGGCGATCATTTGGGCCACACGGCATTTCATTTGCCCATCAAATATTTCGGGTTCTTCCCTGCAAACGGTGTAGATCACCTCGTAAGCAAAACCGATATGCATGCTTTCGTCACGAAACACCCAGTTGGTTCCGGTGGCCAGACCGTTTAAAAGCCCCTTGGAACGCAAAAAATAGACATAGGCAAACGCGGCAAAGAAAAAAATCCCCTCCACACAGGTGGCAAAGCAGATTTGATTGAGTAAAAAATTCTGGCGATCCGCACGGGTCCGTATTTCAGTCAGATCGTGAATCGAGTCAATCCATTTAAAGAAAAATTGGGCCTTTTGCTTAATTGAGGGGATATTATCCACGGCGGCAAAGGCGGCGGCCCGTTCCTGCTCGTCCGGAATATAGGTATCGAGCAGGGTCAGATAGAACTGGATATGCAGCGCCTCCTCGTACAGTTGACGGGAGAGATACATCCGCGCCTCCGGGGCATTGATGTGCTGGTACAAATTGATAACGAGATTATTCGATACGATCGTATCCCCCGTCGCGAAGAAGGCCACCAGACGGTTAATGAGATGTCGCTCTGCCGGCGTGAGCCTTGTTCTCAGATCAGCCAGATCGGTGGAAAAGTCGACCTCTTCCACCGTCCAGGTATTCTTGATCGCCGCCTGGTACATCTCATAGAAGATCGGATACCGCATGGGACGCAATGTCAGATTATACCCAGGATCAAGTATCATTGGGTCGCTCATTTCTTATGCCTCGGCGGGCACCGCACATCGAGTGAGATTGCTTGCCATCCCGAAAACAGACAGTCCAAAGATAAGCCACTTGGAGGGATCAAAATTATACCACAGGGGCCCGTTTCGGTAGTCCCTTTGAAAGGAATGGTGATAATTATGGTATCCCTCCCCAAAAGTGATTAAGGAAATCCACCAGGAGTCACGGCTCGTATTTTTCTCATCATAAGGCTGGTTCCCCCACATGTGGCAGATGGAGTTAATGCAAAAGGTCGAGTTTAATACCAGAAACGCCCTTGCAACCCCTGCCAACAGGAAGGCGGATATCCCCCCGATCCAACCGTTATAGGCAAAGCCAATTATAAACGGGAGGACAAACCCGGAAATGACGATCGGCAAATAATACTTGTGCTGCCACATGATCAACTTGTCCTTTCGAAGGGGTGCGGTATATTTGTCAATATAGGCGCTCGGATGTTTTTCAAATATCCATCCCACGTGTGAGTACCAAAACCCCCGCAGGGCATTGTAGGGGTCCTCCTCGGTATCGACCAACTGATGGTGTCGGGCATGGTCTGAACACCATTTGTACGCGGAGTTTTCCATGGCCCACCCGCCGGCGATTAAAAAAACGGTCCGCACCCAACCGGGGGCAGTAAACGACCGGTGCGAAAAGAGGCGGTGGTACCCGACCGTAATCCCTAAACCGGTTACCCCATAGAGAACCCCAAAGAGGGTCCAATCCAGCCAACTATAGCCATAAATGTAACCAAAGGTGGGCACGCCGATGACCGCAATGGCAGAAAGAATGCCGAATAAGGCGATTGTGCCATAGTCTATCTTCCTTTTTGACCGGATGGTTTTTTCAGTTTGTAAACGAATGTCTTGTTTCATGTGTTATCTCCTTGATGTTCTATTTTCTGATCATGATCGGTATCATGACCCTTTTGGGTGAAACGGCGTTGCGATTCCCCATTGGCCCTTGGCCTCTTCCAATAGCTCCTCCGTCACCTGATCCAGTCCTTTGGTCTTTGCATACCCTTCCATGGCCTCGGCAACCGATTCTCGAATAAAGGACGGAATCCGCATCATTCGCTCCTGGGCCGCGGGAGACCAGTTAAGCGTTCGTTCCTTTCCCTCTGATTTCATCCCCCATTCCTTAAACTTCTCCTGCATCACCTCGGGTGTGATGATGCGGTATTGTTTTTTCCTCGCAAACACCTCCACCCGCTTTTGGGTCATCTCCCTCATAAAACCGTCCGGGATAAGAAAAAGTCCCGTCAGGGCCTCCGGTGTCCAGGTCAGGGGCTGATGTGCAGCAGGACAGGGTCTCTCTTCTACCGTTTGAATGGGCGCATTCTCTTCGTATTGATTTTCTGATTCCATCTTTCTGATCTCCTTTAATAAAGTGTTAAGGTCACAAAGTTTATCTCAGAACATTCCAGCGTTCTATGACATATGTCATGAACCCTTTCTTTTAAAAACGACAACGCTCACCGTGAATGATGAGGTATTTTGGGAGAATGCCAATACAAATGAGGTTAAAACGTATAGAAGAGGCTTATCCGTGGGATCAGGTCGGTGTGGGGGGTTGTCCCGGTTGCGTTATCGTAAAAGACTGCTTCCAGATTGGGCGCGATACGAATATTGCTATCAAACTTGAAGTCGAGTCCCAGAATCGCCAGAGTGCTTTCAGCCCCTTTTGCCATGGGGATATAAGCAATCTTGTCCGCTTCCGGATTGGGATCGGACAGTCTGTCTACCCGCGCGAACAGGGCTAAATCTTCTTTCAGATTGCGAACACCATAGAGAGAGTACACATTAACCGGCTTATCTTTTCCCCATACGCCATGGCTTCGAGCAAACAACATTCCGCCTCGGCCGCCATCCCCTTTCAGGCCGGCAAAACCCTGTAGGGTATGGGCATCACTATCTGTCCCGAATCTGTTATCTTCAAAATCGCCGTAAACATGAAAAAGCAGTTTTTGTGTCGGCGCCGCCGTCAGGGACAAATAAAACTTCTTTTCCTCGTTTGTTTCTGATTTAACGCCCGTCCCATTTCCGGCCATGAAGTGATACCCCCACTTCTTTTGGGAATCAAAATGCCCCTTCAACGCCAGCCCGCCATCAACCGCGCCACCCAGTTTTTGGAGATCGAGCGGGGATTTCTCTACAAACCGGTATCCCCAGTGGGACTCCACGACATCCCACGTGGGCGTGCCCGCAAGCCCCAAGAACACGGTTTGAAGAGGGCGGATGTACGCAAGATAGGCCTGCTTTACAAATGGGGTCATCGTGGAGGATACGGCGGTGAAGTCGGGCTGATTCATCTCCAATTGAAACCTTGCCGCAAACCGTTCATTGATCGTCTTGTCGTATGTCAGATAAATACGGCGAATGACGAAGCCGTTTTGACCTTCAAAAGCTCTATCGTGGCTGTCGGCAACCCAGAAGTAATCTCCAAAGAGTAAGCTTGAAACCTTTCCCGGCTCCTCGGCATGGACAAATCTTCCAAGAAACTGCCAGAGCATGAAGATCATGCCGGCCATTACAATAACCATCTGCTTTTTC
>SBBT01000017.1 GCA_005239595.1 Candidatus Troglogloeales bacterium
AAGTATGTCTATACCTATCTGCTACCTCGCACGTACTTGGTTTTGACAAATTTCATCCTTATTTAGTACAATAAACTATTTATATCTTGATAAGAATCAACCGAAAAGACAGAGAAGGGAGCCTGTCTCTGTCGGGAGGATAGGGTTTATGTCAAACGGCTGTCTGTTGCCTATGTGGGGGGATTGTTTAGTTCCAAGATGAGTATCCTTTCTGTCGCCATCGTCGTTATCGTCCTTTTTTTGATCGCCTACCGGGTATATGGCCGTATTTTAAAAAGGGAGTTTTGTCTTAACGACCAGACGCCCACCCCCGCGTGCATTGTCGATGATGGGGTTGATTATGTTCCAACAAAACTTCCGATCCTCTTTGCCCAGCATTTTTCATCGATTGCAGCCGCAGGGCCGATCGTCGGCCCGATCCTCGCCGGACTCTGGTATGGTTGGCTGCCGGCTCTGCTTTGGATTGTTCTTGGAAATATCTTTATCGGCGCCACGCATGATTTTTCCAGCCTGGTCGTTTCAATCCGTCATAAGGCAAGATCGATTGCAGAGGTAGTAAAAGAGGAGATGAGCCAACGAGCTTATCTCCTCTTTCTCCTTTTTATATGGTTTTCGCTCGTTTATGTGATTGTTGCGTTCACCGATTTAACCGCCTCTATTTTTATCGTTGAAGGTTTTGGCGGAGGGGTGGCCAGTTCCTCCTTTTTATATTTATTTCTGGCCGTTTTTCTCGGACTGGCTATTACCCGATGGCGTGTCCCTCTCTCGACTGCAACCATCGTAGCCCTCCCTCTCCTTCTGATCATTATATGGGGAGGACAAAAAATTCCCCTTGTTCTGCCCGATTGGATTACTTCAAATCCGGGGAAGCTCTGGAACATCATTATCTTGTCTTACGCCTTCTTGGCCTCTATTTTGCCATTATGGATGCTCCTGCAGCCGCGCGGTTATTTGGGGGGATATTTCCTTTATGCCACATTGTTTATGGGGTTGATTGGATTATTTTTTGGCGGCTATCAGATAGAGTACCCTGCCTTTATTGGATTTCAGAATCCAAAAGGTGCTACCCTTTTCCCGATTTTATTTATTACGGTGGCCTGCGGTGCCTGTTCTGGATTTCATGGATTGGTTTGCAGCGGGACCTCTTCAAAGCAATTGGAGAAAGAGGGGCATAGCCATCCCGTCGGTTATGGAGCCATGTTATTGGAAGGCCTCATTGCTGTAACCGCTCTGGCAACCATCATGATGTTCCCGCTGGGAGAGCCGGGCTTAAAGAAAAGCCCCAGTGAGATATACGCAAGCGGACTGGCGCGTTTTGCAAACGTGATCGGTGTTCCCATGGAGGTTGCGGTTCAATTCGGTCTCTTGGCCTTCGCAACGTTTGTCTATGATACGCTTGATGTGGCTACGCGGTTGGGAAGGTATATTTTCCAGGAGTTAACCGGATGGCATAGTCAAAAGGGGAAAATCGGCGCAACGATTGCCACATTGGTACTACCGCTTTTTTTTCTGATGACAACAAAAGAGGCGGCCTATATCACCTTTTGGCCCATTTTTGGGGCGAGCAACCAACTTCTTGCGGCGCTCAGTTTATTGGGAATTTCTGTCTGGCTCCTGAGAACGGATCGCAATCCCCTGTATACCTTTATCCCGATGCTATTTGTTCTTTTTATGACATTATGGGCGTTAGCGTTCTTTCTTAAACCGTTGTTTGACGGTCCCCAGAGCTTCCAACAGAATGTGATCACGTTTGTGGCACTCGTACTCATTGGAATCGCCTCCTTTCTCGTGATTGAGGCCATTCGGATTGTCGTTCGTCAAAAAGTCTTAAAAAAACCTCTGCTCTCTTCTTCGATTGAACAAATTGAAGACAGCGGAGGATAAATAACTTCAGGAAAAGTCGTCCACCCTATGCCAAGCAAAGGGATTTTTACATATAAGGAGATCGCTTATGAAAGCAAGTATTCATCCAGAATATAAAGAGGTTGAAATCGCCTGTGCGTGCGGCGCGACGTTGACCTCGAAATCGACCAAACATGATATACGGCTTGATATCTGTTCCGTTTGCCATCCTTTCTTTACTGGTACGCAGAAGATTATTGACACGGAAGGCCGTGTTGAACGGTTTATGAAGAAGTATGCAAAGAAATAGCGCCCATCTCCATTAAGCAAAAATGGCCTGCCGTCCGGCAGGTTTTTTGTTTCCCCATCCAATAGATTTCTGGAAAACGGCTATTATGGGAGGGTGCTAACAGATTTAGAATCGTCTCTTGTCTATTGAAACGCAAGGACTTGTTGTGACCACATTAAAAGAAGAAATCCTCATCCTGAAATTGGATGAGATGGTGAACAGGTATCAATCTCTTACGGAGCAGCTTTCAGATCCGAAGATCTTCTCGCACTCTTCGGATCGGGTCCGTCTCGCAAAAGAACGGAGCGACTGCGAGGAAATCGTCAGTCACTATGATGTTTATAAGACGCTGTTAAAACAGCTTTCTGAAACCGATGCCGTCCTGAATGATGGATCGTCCGAACCGGAGCTAAAGGAATTGGCAAAATCCGAACGGCTTGATCTTCAACAAAAAATAGCGGCATTGGAATCGATTCTTCGATCCCTTTTAATAACAGCCCATCCTTTGGATAACCGGAATCTCTTATTGGAGATCCGCGCCGGGACAGGCGGCCGTGAGGCCGCTCTTTTTGCCGCAGACCTACTGCGCATGTATACAAAATATGCCGAGCAACAAAATTGGAAGGTGGAGATTCTCTCCACCAGCGAGACTGAAATCGGAGGATTGAAGGAGATCGTAGTCTCCATTGCCGGGAATGGGGCCTATCGCCATCTTAAGTTTGAGAGCGGCGTGCATCGGGTACAGCGGGTTCCAGAAACGGAGGCGAGCGGCCGGATTCATACCTCTACGGTAACCGTGGCTGTGATACCGGAAGCGGAGGAGGTTGACATCCAGATCGACCAGAAAGACCTGCGTATCGACACCTTCTGCTCATCCGGGGCAGGGGGGCAAAGCGTGAATACGACTTACTCTGCCGTTCGGATCACACATATTCCGACGGGTCTAGTTGTGAGTTGTCAGGATGAGCGTTCCCAATTAAAAAACAGGAATAAGGCGATGCGGGTTCTCCGTTCCAGGCTGCTTGAAATCGAAAAAGAAAAACAAGAAGCGGAAATTTCAAAAAACAGAAAATCTCAAGTTGGCACCGGAGACCGAAGCGAAAAAATACGAACCTATAACTTTAAAGAAAACAGGGTCACCGATCATAGAATCAATGTTTCTGTCTATCAGCTCAATCAGGTACTTGAGGGAGAACTGGATCAATTTATTCAGGCCCTTATCGCACAAAATGAGATGCTGAAGCTGCGTGAAAGGGCCTAACAAATTGTTTAAAACGATGGGAGGGGCAAAAACCATCTCTCTCCTGCTGGATGAAGGCATTTTTTTCCTTAGGGAAAAACAGCTTGAAGCCCCCCGACTGGAGGCGGAACTCCTTCTTTGTGCCGCCCTCTCTTTACGCAGGATTGACTTGGTTCTGCGCAAGGACGATGATGTCTTGCCAGAGAACGTCGAAACTTTCGTCGGCTATCTGAAACGGCGCGCGCAACGGGAACCGCTCCAATATATTACGGGAGAGGTGGAATTTTATGGTCTGAGGTTTTTTTCGAGACAAGGTGTTTTTATACCGAGACCCGAAACCGAGTTGATGGCTGAGGAGGCAAGGAGGATCATCCCGTCTCCGCGTAGGATTCTTGACCTATGTACAGGGAGCGGGGCGCTCGCTGTTGCCCTGGCAGTCTGCTTCCCATCCGCAGAGGTTACGGCAATCGACTGTTGCGAAAAAGCGATCGCTCTCGCCCGGTTAAATGCCGAGAGACATCAATGTGCCTCGCGACTTACATTTTTACAGGGGGATCTTTTTGAACCGCTTGAATCTGATCGATTGTTGAAAAACCTGTGTCATAGCCGGGCCAGATTTGATCTTATTGTCTGCAATCCCCCATATGTCCCCAAAGAAGACCGACCTTATCTTCAGCCGGAGGTTCGAGACTATGAGCCTGCAGTGGCACTTTTTTCCAAAAGAGGAGCGTTTTATCGCAGAATTCTTCGTACGGGGCCCGCATATCTTTCAGAAAAAGGGTTAATGTTGCTGGAATTGGGAGATGGCCAGGCCGCCTGGTTTAAAGAGTTCGTTGAGAAGGAGACCGTATTTGAGGCGTCCACGATTCCTGATTTTTCTGGAATAGAGCGGGTTGCCATATTGCGTAAGCATAAGGGGAGTGCCCTTGGATAAGATTGTTATTTCTGGAGGAAAGCCTCTCAGAGGTGATATCCATGTCAGCGGCGCTAAGAACGCGGCCCTTCCTATTTTGGCTGCAACCCTTCTTTCGAAAGAAGACCACATCCTCTATGGGGTTCCAAAGCTCATGGATGTCGAAACCATTCAGAGGCTTTTGTGCAGCATGGGGGCAGACATCAAGGAAGAGGGAGATGCCTGTTTGATTCGGGTCAAGGCCATTAAAAGTTGTGAAGCCCCGTACGAATCAGTCAAAACCATGCGCGCTGCGATTCTGGTCCTTGGACCTTTGTTGGCCCGATGCGGAGAGGCCCATGTCTCTCTCCCGGGAGGTTGTGCCATCGGACCCCGGCCAATACAGATGCACTTAGCGGGGCTTGAGAAGATGGGGGCTGTGATCTCAATCGAACATGGTGTGATTCACGCCAAGGCGCGCCGCTTGTCGGGGGCCCATGTCTATTTCGATCTTCCCACGGTGACCGGCACGGAAAATTTAATGTCGGCTGCAGTGTTGGCGGAAGGAGAGACTGTTTTGGATAATGCGGCGTGTGAGCCGGAGGTTGTCGATCTGGCGCGGTTTTTGAACGGATGCGGCGCAAGGATTCACGGCGCGGGAACGGAGCGAATTACCATTACCGGCGTCTCTTCGCTTGGCGGGGGATCGTATCGCGTGATGCCCGATCGGATCGAGGCGGGAACCTTTATGGTGGCAGCTGCTATCACGCGCGGGGAGCTGGCTATTCTGGAATGCGACCCGGCCTATCTGGTTAGCGTGATCGATAAATTGCAGGATACAGGCGCAACCGTGACCGAAGGTAAAGATTTCATGGTTGTAAAAGGGGCCCCTGCGCATAAAAAAATCCGTTCCGTTGATATCAAGACCCTTCCTTATCCCGGGTTCCCAACCGATATGCAGGCGCAGATGATGGCCCTGATGGCCATATCAGACGGACTCTCCGTGATTACGGAAACGATCTTTGAGGGACGGTTTAATCATGTTGCAGAACTCCGACGGATGGGGGCGGAAATCCGGCTCGAAGGAAGCCACGCCTTTATCAAAGGGGTCTCCTCTCTGTCCGGGGCCCCCGTGATGGCCTCTGATCTTAGGGCCAGCGCAGCATTGATTTTGGCAGGCCTGATTGCCCAGGGGGAGACGGATATTTCCAGAATTTACCATCTCGATCGGGGGTACGCAAAGATTGAGGATAAACTCTCCCAGGTTGGGGCGTCCATTCAGCGTGTAAAAGAGGTGATATAAATGTCAGATTTGGTTTTAGCGTTATCGAAAGGGAGGCTTCTTCATCCCTCAATTGCGCTTCTGAACAAGTTGGGGATTGAGCCCGCTGGGCTTTCTTCCGACAGCCGTCTGCTTACCTTTGATCTCCCTAAATTTAATTTAAAGATTCTTTTGGTTCGGGCGACCGATGTGCCAACCTATGTCGAATACGGGGCCGCCGATATTGGAATTGCGGGATCGGATCTTTTACTGGAGCAGATGCGGGATGTCTATGAGCCGGTTGATCTGATGTTCGGTCAATGTGCCATCGTCCTTGCGCAACCGATCCAGAATGGAAACCGTTCCTGCCTGAAGTTGCGAATTGCAACAAAGTATCCCAATATTACGGAGAGTTATTTCAGTAAAAAGGGAATGCCGATCGAAATTGTAAAGCTGTATGGCTCGGTCGAGCTTGCCCCCTCTGTCGGCCTGGCGGAACAGATTGTCGATCTCTCATCCAGCGGGGAGACGCTCAGGATAAATCAGCTTGCGGTTGTCGAGGAAATTGTAAGGTGCAGCGCGCGTCTGATCGTAAATCGCGCCAGTCTTAAGCTAAAATATCCGGCCATACAAAAAATGATTGAGGCGATCAAGGCGGTATAAATCCTATGGAACCGATTCATCTAAACGATCCGGCATTTCAGCCGGCCTATCAAAAGGTTGTTCATCGGCTCGACCTCGGCTGCGCCCCGATTGATGCGACCGTGCAGAAGATATTGCACGACGTTAAAAAGAGCGGCGATGCGGCTGTAATCAAATACACGAAGAAATTCGATTGTGTAACATTAACGGCATCCGAGCTGCGCGTCCTCCCTCAAGAGATAAAAGAGGCGTACCAAAAGGCCGATCCTGCCGTCGTCGAAGCCTTGAAATATGCCGCGAGACGGATTACCGCTTTTCATGAGCGACAGAAAAAAGAGGGATGGTCTATTGAAGAGAAGGGGATCTATCTGGCGCAGCGGGTTCATCCCATCGAGCGGGTGGGTCTTTATGTGCCTGGAGGTACAGCAGCCTATCCTTCTTCAGTATTGATGAATGCCCTTCCCGCGAGGGTTGCCGGTGTCGGGAGGCTGGTCATCTGTTCCCCTTCACCGAGAGGGGTTCAAAACCCCTATCTCCTGGTTGCGGCAGATATCGTCGGGGTGGACGAAATCTACCGCATCGGCGGGGCGCAGGCGATCGGCGCGCTTGCCTATGGAACCGCCACGCTTCCCAAGGTTGATAAGGTTGTCGGGCCTGGCAACCAGTATGTGGCCGCTGCAAAAAGGCTGGTTTACGGCATGGTTGATATCGACATGGTGGCGGGTCCCAGCGAGCTTTTAATTATTGCCGATGACGCTGCCAATCCAACGTATATCGCGTCAGACCTGTTGTCGCAGGCGGAGCATGACGAGGAGGCAGTCGTGATTTTTCTGGCGGCATCCGAGAAATTAGCCAAAAAGGTAGCACAGCAGATGCGCGCGCAGATGGCAAAACTTCCGAGAAAGAAAATCGTGGCCGCCTCTCTTCGAAATCATGGGGTGACCTTCATCGTGCCAGATTTAAAACAAGCGGTAGCGATGGCCAACGAAATTGCGCCGGAACATCTGTCGCTTTTTGTGAGAGACCCGCATTCGCTCCTCCCAGAAATTGTCCATGCCGGCTCTGTCTTTTTGGGTGAAATGACACCGCAGGCATTAGGGGACTACATCGCAGGTCCGAACCATGTCCTTCCAACTGGGGGGACAGCCCGGTTTTTCTCCCCTCTTTCGGTTGATGATTTTATTA
>SBBT01000151.1 GCA_005239595.1 Candidatus Troglogloeales bacterium
GGCCGCATCATCCGCCGCTACCGCAACCCTCAAACCAGTCGACAACCGATTGACCGACCGGGAAAAACCTAACACTGTGTGCCCCACATTTCGTGAGGCCGTCAGTGACGATACGTTTGTGTTCGCTACAACAGCCATTTTATCCTCCTTGAATGAATGACCAGCAAAGACGAGGCTAATCTCTCTTTGCCGTTGGGCTTCCTTGCCCAAATGGGTTTATTGTTACTTCCCTTTGAAACGGGCACGTCTTGTTACTCCATACCTCGCCCATTTCAACTGCGTTGATCGGTATGGAAACTCTACCGCCCTAAACAGCGCGGATAAAATCATTCCCTAAACGGGCCTCTTTCTAGGTCCCGATGGCCGCAACAGCCAGCGGTTCCCTGTGCGTATAACCGGAATCGTATAAAACCACCTGCTTTCCCTTTCGGGTTTTGCTATTCACCACCAGCGGCGCCATCAGGTTGGCGGTCCATGTCGTGATATCTTCGCCTGGAATCGTAAGGATTACCAAAACGGCCATCAGCGATGGATCAAGCAGCTCAAGATCAATTACATCTTCATCGGGCAGCGCAGGTCTGTAATCGGGCCAGAAGACCGCAGGATCGGTTACCACAAAGGCGAGGTTGGGGTCATCCACCGCTTGAAGCCAGAGGAAAGGATGTCCCTTATCGTTACCGATCAAGGCATAGCTTCCGACATGGCGGAAACCGGGGATTCCTTCCGGCATGGTGATTAGACGATCTTCCTCCATCGATATTTCCCCAAGTTTTGTGCTTTTGATTGTGATGCTCATAGAACGGGCCTCCCCTCTTTCTCCGGGGCTTTCCGTGGCACAACACCCCTTTTTAATACCTTCTGTAATTGATCCGGACGAAAATCAGCCGCAAGCCTGTTTTCCGACACGATTTTCACCCATACCTCTTCCCGGTAAACCGACATTTCGGGCGGCGCCTTGATTCCCAGCCGCACCTGATTTCCCCGAATTTCGACAACCACTACACGAATATCATCGCCAACCGCAATTCCCTCACCCAACTTCCTTGTCAGGACCAGCATTTGCCCTCCCTGGCTCGTAGGCTTAAATCGCCTAACAGAACTATCTTAAAAAATCTTGCAATGTTGTTTGCATAAATCGCGCCGTTGACTCTCGCACCGCCTGAAAAACCGCCTGCTGGATAGAGAGATTCGTCACAACATCCGCAAGATCCGCATCTTCCCGCGCTGATTTCAGCTTGGCCACCGCCAATGAGGTGTCTTTAAGCTCGCTCCGAGTTGCGTCAAGCCGGTTGATCCGACCTCCAATGGCCGCCCTCGCCTCCGCAATCTGGTTGCGCCCCTTCTCCAGCAGTGTAATTACCGACCGAATTGCAGCCGGATCATTGTTCTTTAACGCCGTGTGTAAGGTATTTAAGGTTGCAAAGATATCGACCCCTCCTGAGGCGTTTCCAAACACGCCGTCTCCAGCAAGGTTGCGCTGCACCTGGCTCGCAGGCCCCACTTCGGATTGAATCGCATTACTATCACCATTGTAGAACTCCGACTTGCTGAATGGGCTCCCTGCCACAGAAACAACACCATTGTTGGGTATGATGTCGAGAGAGGTGTCTGAAGCAATAGAAGCAACCTGGTAGGTATTGCCTCCCACGACAATGGCATCGCCGGTCTTAAGTTGTGTTGTAAACGATGTCCCCGCGCCAGCCACCGTCGTCGAACCTGCCACTGTCGTCACCGTGCCGGTCAAGGGGATCGAAGCGGGTGAGTTGCTGAAAGGCTGCGTACTGTTTCGCGTCCCCGCAAAGATGAACTGGCCTTGAAAATTGGTGTTGGCGATTCGAAGGAGCTCATTGATATTTTGCTCAACATGATTGGCGGAGATCTTACGCGTTGATGCATTGGATGAGGCCGAGAGGGCCCCTGTCGCAAGGGCCTGGATATCAATCATCAGTTTGCTCGCGCCTGTCAAGGTTGCTTCACCCGCCTCCAGAAATGCCTGAGCGGAATCTGCGTTTCGGGCATACTGGTCGACCTGATCGGTCAGGACGCCAAAGCGGAGGATTTGCGCCGACACCACCGGATCGTCCGATGGCTTGTTCACCCTCTTGAAGCTATTAAGGTTGTCTTGAAGGCGGACAATCTTCTCCAGGCTTCGATTCAAACTCTTGGTGGAATCCTGGAAAAGAAGCTTCTCTGAAACGCGCATGGTTTATCCCTAATTTATTTTAACGCTTCATCGCTAAAATGGTTTGAAACAGTTCATCGGTCGTGGTAATCAATCGCGCAGACGCCTCAAACGCCCGCTGAAACTTTATTAAGTTGACCATCTCTTCATCAATCGAGACGCCCGATATCCCCTCTCGTAGACTATCAATTTGGCGCTGTATCACCTCTTCCGCATCGAATCTTCTCCGAGCCGCTTGAGAGCGAGAACCGATTTCACCTGTAAAACCTGAATAAAAACCCTGAATCGTCGTCCCGCCCAAAGGCGTGACGGCCTTATCCTGCAACCGCGCCATGGTCGTGGCATTGGTATTGTCTCCAGGAATCTGAACACGGGAGGCGGCACTTCCCGTAGTCGTTACCGCCGCGCCACCTGTTAGCGTAAGGGCCGTATCCGAGGCGATAGAGGCGATTTTATAAACATTCGCCCCTACAGCAATCGTATCTCCCACCTTAAGTTGCGTGACAAATGAAGTCCCCGTTCCAGTCACCGCAGTCGAGCCTGACGTTGTCGCTACCGTACCGGTTAATGCCGAGGCGGTAGCCGCCGCAACCTTGTTTGGGTCGGAAATAGAGACCGATATGTTTTTGGAAGAATCCTTGTGCGCGCTCACAAAAAAGAGATCTCCTTCCGCTGCAGTCCCACTCATGGTGACTGTGAGTCCTTCCAGGGTAATGGTTGATGCGCCAGAGGAAGAGGTGCCAGATGTAAGGTTCTTGAGCGTATAGGTTCCTCCCGAGAATTTTAATTCATACGGTTGAAAGGTTAGGCTGGCTGGGGTTGTAATGGCCGCCGTCACCGTTGCGGAACCGGCATTGTTCCCGGAGTTAACCACTGTTGGGGCCAAGGGAGAGAAAAGATCGGTTCCGGTCGATCCATCCAATCCATAACCGAGTTTATGCTGCTGGTTGATTTCATTAATGGTTCCCGCCGCCAGTTGATCGAGCTGGTTAATAAAACCGGGCAGGACGTTATCGCGTTGATCGATCAAGCCCTTCAGTCGGCCGCCTGAAATATTAGAGGTAATATCAAACGTAGATCCCGTCCCAGGATCAAACAGTACTTTTAATAATCCGGCATTATCCGGATTCGCAAGGCCGTTAAGCTTGGAAACCCGGTTCGCCTCCACCAAGGGCCTCCCGCCGCCGATCAGGACGGTCAACTGTCCGTTGCTATCTTCAAACGACGTAACATCCATCTTCTCCGCCAGGCTATCGACGAGTCTCCCCCGCTGATCCCGAAGATCATTTGCCGTCTGCCCGCCCGATTCCGCAAGACCGATCCGGGCATTTAAATCCGCAATTTGAACGGCAACCAGATTGACATCGTTCATGATTCCAGCAATCTCGCTGTTTAAGCTTTTCCGAACCTCTTGCAACTGGTTATTGGTCGTGGCGAATTTCAGTACAAGCGTTTTGGACCGCTCTATCAGGAGCACCCGTTCGCCCCTGCCCTGGGGATTATTTGAAACGTCTTGCAGCGCCCCAAACAAATCGCCCAGCGACCGGTTCATTCCCGTCCC
>SBBT01000150.1 GCA_005239595.1 Candidatus Troglogloeales bacterium
ATTTCGAGACTGACCAGTCACATTCGGGAAGATAAGCCCGATTTTATTTTTACCAAAAATCATCAGGGGTTTGATCCGGAAGGGGTATTGGCTGGATTCCTTAAATCAATCGGGTTGCCGGCAGCCTCCTGGTGGGTTCAATGTCCAAACCTGAACGCTGTCGATTCTGGGGAGAGCATCTCCGATTATATTGCTGTTTTTACGTGGAATAAATTGTGGATAGAAAAGATAAAACGGTTTGGTTTTGAATCGGCGACCTATCTTCCGTTGGCGACGGATGAGACGATATTCAGCCCACGCTCCTTGGCACCATCTGAATCAGGTCGCTACCAGGTCGATGTCGGTTTTGTGGGGAAATCTTATTTGGCGTCTGTTGAGCAGGCATTACCAGCTTGCCCACAGATACTGGACCGACTTTCTGAAAAGGTGGCCCAAAGGTGGGTGCAGTCTAAGAAATCGTATGATGAGACGATCAAGGGTTTAACGCTGCCGGAGAGGGAACAGATTAGCGCCGTCACGGAGAGTGAGAAATTGGGTTTTAAGGAGGCCTGTGCGGCGAGGGCCAGCATGCTTTATCGCCTTTCATGCATTCAGGCCCTTGCCGGTTTTAAGACGGCCATTTTTGGAGATGCGGGATGGAAAAGACTGTTGGACAAAAAGTTCCAGGTTGAACCGGAGCTCGATTATGATCGGGAGACGCCTCTTTTTTACAACGCCTGTAGGATCAATTTTAATACAACCCATTTTCAGATGAGAGCTGTTGCGCATCAAAAGGTTTTTGATGTGTTGGCCTGTGGTGGTTTTTTATTGACCGATTACCAGGAGGCGTTGGAAGAATTTTTTGAGGTAGGCAAAGAAGTAATCCCTTATAAAAGTATTGGGGAGATCCCAAGCCTTATCAGGTTTTACCTGAAAAACAGCTCGGCACGGGACGCAATTGCGAAGAGAGGCCATCAACGGGTTTTGGCGGAGCACACCTATACCCATCGGATCAACCAAATCACCCGCGTCATGCGAGAGCGGTATCAATAACCGGCCATCCCGATAAAACTCCGTACTGTAAGGAGGGGCATCCCGAAAATTGGAGAAAGCCGATAGCGTCCCTCTGAAATTAAACAGAAACATTTCCCTTTTCCCCCTTTCTTCTGCTATGAATGCCTTGTCAGTTTATGATGACTTATTGGTTCTTCTCGGTCCCCTTTTCCGTCTCCATCTAACACGATAGGGTCCTGTAGTGTCTGGTTATATCAATCAAGGTGATTATCAGAATTGGATAAAGAGCCGTACCCTTCGGGAGAGTGACCTAAAATTATATGACGAGCGGGCCTCTGGCTGGAAATTACTCCCCCTCGTGCACTTTGTGGTGGTCATAAAGCGTGGGGAAGAGGAGGAACTTGCAAATCTGATTGATTCCCTGGAGGCGCAGTTTTATCGGAAATGGCGTCTGACGATTATTGCGGCTTTCCCTGCCCCTGTCGTGATAAAGGGAGAGGAGGTCGTATGGGTAGCGGTTAGGCCGGATGCAGATTTTCTGGAAGAGGTGAACAGAGAGATCCGATCGGTGTCGGCAGACTGGGTCATGCTGGCACTCCCAGATGTGCAATTTGAGCCGACTTACCTCTTTTCCTGCGTCAGTTATATCAATATCCGGACAGATTGGTGTCTGATCTACACCGACGAAGATTGTTTAGCTGCAGATGGTGTCCGGCATAATCCAAAATTTAAACCTGATATCAACATCGACCTGCTCCGTTCCCTCTCCTATATCGGCTTTTGTCTGGTGAAACGGGATGCGGTCCTGGCCACAGAAGGGTATTCCTATCTCTCCCTGGCCGGTTCGTATGATATGGCCTTAAAGGTGTTGGATCGGTTCGGTGAGGGGGCGATAGGACATATTCCGGATCTGCTGTATCACACCCCAGTCGGCGGTCCATTGTCTGTACCCGAAGAGGAACAGGCTGCCCTTTCTGCCCACCTTGCCCGAAATCATCTGAACGCGACGATCGGCCCTGGATACGCTCCTGGCACCTATCATATACGCTACCAACACGAGCGGACACCGTTAGTCTCGATAATTATTCCGACCAAAGATCGGCTCGATCTGATTCAGCCATGCATCGACAGCCTCCTTACAACCACCGCTTATCCCCGGTATGAAGTGATTGTGGTGGACAATCGAAGCACCGATCCTGCCGTGCTCGACTACTATGAAAAACTCAAGGCGCTTTATCCGGAGAAAATACGCCTGCTACCCTATCGGCATCCTTTTAACTATTCCGCCGTGAACAACGTTGCGGCTAAAGAGGCAAAAGGGGAGTATCTGCTCCTTCTGATAACGACACGCAGATTCTCCATCCGGATTGGCTCGATCAGATGATGGCAATGGGACAGCGTCCCGAGGTCGGCATTGTCGGGGCCCGTCTTGTTTATCCCATCACAGGTCGTATTCAGCATGCGGGGGTCATTTTGGGTGTCGGTGCGGCGGATAACATTTACAATAATATCCTGGGCCTAAATGACCCAGGTTATATGGGGCGGGCGCAGGTTGATCAGAATCTCTCCGCGGTAACCGGCGCCTGTCTTTTGATTAGAAAGACCCTGTATGATGCGGTGCATGGCCTTGATGAGACCGATCTTAAGATTTTATTCTCTGATATTGACCTCTGCCTGAAAGTGGCAAAATTAAAGTCCAGGATCGTTTGGACTCCCCATGCCATCCTGCTGCATCATGGCTCCGGATCGATTAAGAAAAAGAAAGAGGATGAAGCCCAATGGCTGGAATATCGAAAGAAGGCGAGTTATGAGGTCGGATTTATGTACTTTCGTTGGCTGCCCCAATTGGCGCACGATCCGGCCTATAATCGCAATTTAACATTAGATAGTGTTGATTTTAATATAGAGAAAAATGCCATTGTTCGATGGGACCCGAATTTTCACGACCGTCCGCATATCCTGGGCGTTCAACGCAAGAAGGGAAGTGCACATCGTATGGCCTTTCCCTTCCGTGTTTTAGATGACACCTTGCTTGCCAGATGCGAAGTGATTAATACGTTTGGCCGGAGAGGCGGGTTTATGCCAACGGAGGTTAAACGGCTTAAGCCCGACACGATCTATTTCCATGAGGCACTACAGTCGGATGACGTGGAAGACATGAGAAATTATCGGTATTTCAATAAAACATTTTGTGTCTATTCGCTAGATTGCCTGATCACCGATCTGCCGGAGTCCGACTTGCTGGCCAGATACGGCCTTGCAGACAAAAAGGCTGTCGAGGTTAGGTTTCGGGAAATGTTATCACTCTGTCATCGGCTGATTGTGACTTCTTCCCCGCTTGCAGAGATGTGCAAGGGGATGATTCGAGATATTCGTATCATTCCGGATTATCTGGAACGGGGCGTGTGGGGAGATCTCTCCTCGCAGCGCCGACAGGGGAGGTATCCCAGGGTCGGTGTGGTCAGCGCGCAGTTGGCTGACACAAGGTGCATCGAAACTATCATAGCGGAAATGGCCCAGGAGGTGGAGTGGATCGGTCTTGGCCCCTGTCCGGAAGGCTTACAACCCTATATGAAAGAGATCTATTACCCCCCCGATTCCTGTTCGGACTATGCCGAGGGGCTTGCCAAATTAAATCTCGATCTGGCCGTGGTGCCGATGGAGGTCAACCGGGTCAATGAGGCTTACAGCAACCTCCCTTTGCTGGAGTTGGGGGTGTTAGGGTGTCCCGTTATCTGCACCGACATCCCTCCCTTCAGGGAAGCTCCGGTCAAACGGGTTCCCAATGATCCGAAGGTTTGGGCGGAGGCGATTTACGAGCGGATTTTAGACCTTGATGCGGCAGCAAGGGAAGGAGACCGGCTAAAACAATGGGTGCTCGATCACGCGATCCTGGAAGATCACGTAAAGGAATGGTTATCTGCGCTACTCCCTTCCTGAATAGCGCTGCTTGTGGTATAGGCAAAACACGGTGTTATGATGTCTGAACCCCATGCCCAATCAAATGTAAACGCTCCCTATCAAATTTGGCTTCAGAAACACGCCTCGTTTGGAGTCGATGCGGTATTATGCGACGAACGGATGTTGCGCTGGACGCTGCAGCCCTTGATTCATCTGGTGATGTGGCTGCGACGCGGGGAGGAGGTTTTTCTTGCGGATACACTCGATTCGCTGGAAGGCCAGATTTATAAGCCATGGCATCTAACGGTTGTTGCGGCCTTTCCCCCTCCAGTGGTCATAGCGGGTGAAGAAGTGGCGTGGGTTGAGGTCGGACCAGAGGCCAATGCGGTTGACGAGATCAACCAGGTTATACAATCGGTCTCGGGGGACTGGATCGTTCTGGTACCCCCTGGAGTTCAGTTTGAGCCGAATTACCTCTTTTCCTCTGTCGATTATATCAACAGTCGGCCAGGCTGGCGTTTAATCTATACCGATGAGGATCGCTTGGACGCAGATGGAGAGCGGTGCGACCCGAAG
>SBBT01000110.1 GCA_005239595.1 Candidatus Troglogloeales bacterium
AGCTGTGGATACAACTCCTCAATAATATCATGGACCCCTTCTACTAGTTTAGCCCCAGATCGGATCAGCGAGTGGACCCCGAGAGAAGACTCCGAAAAAATCGAGCCGGGAACAGCAAAAACCTCTCTCCCTTGTTCCAACGCATATCGTGCTGTAATCAGAGACCCACTGTGTCGAGAGGCCTCAATCACCACGCATCCTAATGAAAGCCCACTGATAATCCGGTTTCGCTGAGGGAAATGGTGGGGCTCGGGTTCTGTCCCCATTGAAAATTCAGAAAAGACCACCCCTTGCTCTATGATTTCATCATAAAGTTTTCGATGCTCCTTCGGATAAATGAAGTCAATTCCGGATCCAAACACGGCAATGGTTCTCCCCCCTGCGGAGAGAGCCGCTCGATGCGCAGTCGCATCGATCCCACGTGCAAAGCCGCTAATAACGGTCATCCCGGCACGCGCCAATCCCCCCCCAATTTGTTCGGCAACCGATCGTCCATAAGAAGTCATATTGCGCGCACCGACAATCGCCACCGGATAAAGATCCGATCCAACCTCTTTGCCTTTGATATAAAGGAAGGGTGGGGGATCGTAAATAGTCAAAAGAAGCGGCGGATAGCCCGCATCGGAAAGCGTGAGCAAAGAAACCCCCGCTTTTTCTATTCGATCAATCTCCCGTTTAACATCATCAAACGCACGAAAGGTGAGAATATTTTTTGAGGCTTCTTCAGAAATTCCCTCCACGGTCCAAAGGGCTTCCTCATCCGCGGCAAAAACGGCTTCGGGGCTCTTGAAGGTCTCAATCAGGCGTTTATAAAGAATGGCTCCTATGCCGTAAACCTGTTTTAATGCAAGCCAGTAAAGATAGGACTCCATGAAAGCCTCACGAAGAAGGTGTCATTATACTGAATAGGACCAAACAGTCAAGTTAAAAAAAGCGACTTCTATCTTTACCCTGTGAGGCCACATAGAAAATGCGGCCTAAAAGCGAGCATTCGGGAGAGAAAACATTAAAGAATTAATAGCCTTTCCCCAATTAGTACAGGTAAGCGGCGCCCGCATTGGAAGCGGATTCGTTGGATAAGGTGGTCGTGCCCGGTTTAACCGCGGTGGTGCTGCTGCTATCTTCTAATGGCGCACCCACCGCCAACGTCTTGCTCGGGTTCGTGCTCGGCGATTCAACATCCGCTAATGACACGGAGAACCCAAACTGATCTGTTTCCGTCCCCGATGTTGGTGTATTCGATGCCTTAATATATGCATCCTGACTCCAAGAGCCACCCACGCGTTTAAATGCATATACTGCACCTGAATCCGTAGCCGTGTTATTCGCTTGACCACCCCCAACGCTCGTCGCATTGCTGTCTTCAAAAGGAGCACCCACCACCAACGTGTCGCCCGCTTCACTGAGAGCCATCGAAGATCCAAACTGATCGCCTGCTTCCGTATTCGAGGCCTTCACATAAGCCTGCTGGCTCCACGACCCACTAAGGGTAAATACATACACAGCACCTGCTGCGGAGGAACTATTATCCGTCTGGGTACCGCCAATACCTGTCGCATTACTGTCTTCTAGTGGCGCACCCACAGCCAGGGTAGGTGTCGTTCCAGTACCATCATCAGAGAGGGCAACCGCGTCCCCGAAATTATCCGCCGAATTTGCGCCCGTCTCTGTGTTCGAGGCCTTTACAAAAGTTACAGTGGAATCCCAACCACCAGCGGATCGGGTATAGATATACACCGCGCCTGAATCGGCGGCATTATCATTGTTGGTGCACCCCGAAGTACAAGTTCCCGTGGCATTGGTATCCTCAAGAGGCGCACCCAAAGCAAGCTTGTCACCCGCTCCGTTTAAGGCAACGGAGTCCCCAAATTTATCACCTGCCCCTGTATTCGTCGCCTTTACATACGCCTCCTGAGTCGCAGCCGTGCCATTGAAGGTAAAGACATACGCCGCACCGCTTCCCAAGGCACCATTAGAGGCCTGATCGCCACCGATGGGGGTGGTGGTAGCACTATCTTCGCCAGGCGCTCCTGCGACAAATCGTGTGCCGTCCCCGCTCATGGCCACCGACGATCCAAACAAATCCTCTGCCTCAATGTTAGAGGACTTCACATAAGCCTGCTGGCTCCAAGTCGCACTTCGGGTAAAGACGTATACCGCACCACTACTCGTAGCCGTGTTATCGTTTGGAGTCCCAACCCCTGCGCTATCCTCATAGGGCGCTCCGACAACCAGTCTATTTCCATCATCGGATAACGCCACCGAGTATCCAAACTGATCGCCCGCGTCCTTGTTTGTGGCCTGTATGATCTGTTGTTGCGACCAAATACCGTTGCTTAAAATATAGATATAGACCGCACCGGCATCCGTCCCTCCCGTATCCTGTAATGGGGCACCGACCGCTTTTGTCAGGCCATCACCACTGATGGCAACCGAGTATCCAAACTGGTCACCCGTAAGGGCGTCCGAGGCCTTGAAATACCCGTTTGTAATGGTCACCGTCTTCTGAGATGGGGTACCCACTGTACAATTGCTCGCGGCACCAACACAGGTGATATCAATAATCACCGTTTCATTCGCCGCGGCCAGATCGTTATTGCGCACTTCCAGATCCACAGACTTTATAGTTTGTCCCGCGGGAATGCTAATCGTCGCCGGCAATACATAGTCGGTTGTTGTCGCAGTACTGGTCGCATTGACTGTCAATGTCACGGTAATAGCTTTGCCGGATGCCGTGGACAATGTTGCAGTCACGGAAGTCATTTCTCCAATTGTAGTTGTTGCGCTTCCACTTTCAATCAGGTCTGTTCCTACCGACAAGGTTACTGTGGGTGGATCGTCATCATCTGTAATCGTCGCCGTATGTACCGTCGTCCCCGTCGCCGTCGCGTTCGTCGCCGTCCCCATCGTCAACACCACCGTCTCATCCAGCTCATCCAACGCGTCTCCCGAAATC
>SBBT01000081.1 GCA_005239595.1 Candidatus Troglogloeales bacterium
ACAGTATATTGGTCTGCGACCTTAGAAACGGGTCGCACGCTGCCCCTTTGAATAGAATCTGCCTACAGCGGGGCCCCTTCTCCCAATAACCCCCGCAACGCCAACTCAAAATCTCCCAGGGCCAAACCCTGTAGATAAAGTTCAGCCAGCATCTCTGTTACCTCTTTTGTCCGCCGGACAAATAACGGCAAAATCCGACTCTTAAACCGCACCTCGGCGTCCCGAACACGAGGACAGAAAATCCTCACCGGACCGCCCATCAGCGATATCCTTCGCACGTTTCCATATCCATTCCGATAACCCGCTCCACTATCAATCCGCTCCCCGCGTCGCTCCGATTTACTCCTCCCTGAAAACTCACTCACTCCTCTTCTAAGATGCCTTGGATAAAACCCTGTACCTTCCCCCAAACCAAGACCTCCAACCCCTCGGTAACTTCTTCTTGCTTCTTTAATCGCCTTTATGTTTTCATCTCTCATGGTGGTGTATCCTTTCCCCAGGATTATCGGGCTGTTTAGGTCTCTTCCACTTGAAAATGTACGCCGCCTCTCTAAACTTTTACACACATTGTTATTATAGCTCTCATGAAAGAATCTGCGGTTCGTAGTCCGGAGGAGGGCTTGGAAGAGACCATGACCCTGCAGCGTTTTGGGTTTTTTGAGTCCTTGGGGATCAGTTTAAAAACGACGGATGGTATTGAGTCATTGAACAGCCAGACGGAACAATACACAAAGAGGGTCACCTATTGGAAGAATAGCCATCAGCGGCAACGATGGGTCGGGCCTTGCTTGAGATTGAACCCACTCTCAGGAAAATGCAGGGTTATCGGTTTCTACCGGTTTTACGAATCAATATGGAAAACTTTAACAGAGAAAACAGAGAAGCAGACGCAGCGTAGGTCATATGCAAATTTCAACTAAAAAGGATTGATTCGGGAGAACCTCTTTGGTATCACAATCAAAACGGGATGTGTTAGTGATCGGAGCCGGTCCTGGGGGATGGGTGTTAGCCATCCTTTTGGCAAAAAAAGGATATAAGGTTGCTATTTTCGACCGGCAGGGTTCCCCCTCCTCCCATCCGCGGGGCGAGATTATACAACCCAATGGTCTCAAGGTATTAGATGAGATCGATATTTTACAGAGATTGCAACAGGAGTTGGTTTATCGCTGGGATAAGGTTCATTTCCGAAATATGGGTGGCGATCCCCTCTGCACCATACGCTATCAGAATCTTCCTCCCCCCTTTAACTTTGCTTTGGTTGTCCTGCCGGAGGTTATTCAAAAACTATTAAAGGAGAGGGCGGAAAACTTTTCAGTTATCGATATCTATTGGAGAGCGACGTTTAAATCCCTGTTATGGGAAAATGGGCGCGTCATTGGAGTGCAGGTGGAGACCACGGGAAAGATGTTACAAGAGTTTCACGCCCCTCTGGTGGTGGGAGGAGATGGGGTTTACTCCTCCGTTCGAAAGGGTCTTGGTATCCCGTGCCATATACACCCGTATGAAAATGGTTATATGACGGCGATCATGGACATGCCCCGGGATTTTAAGGAAGAACTGCATTTCTATGTGGGAAAAGGGGTGTATGTGGCGATGATGCCGGTGAGTCAGTACCGGTTTTACATCATGTATCTTATGCCAAAAAACAGGGTGACTGAAATAAAGAAGGAAGGTGTAGACCGGTTCAAGGAGCGGATCGTTTCGCTGAATCCTGATGTGGGCGACCTTCTTTCAAGGCCGCTCTCTGCCCTCTCTTCATGGTCCGATTTTGTCTTCGTGCCAGCGTTTCGTGTCCGTTGCAAAAGCTGGGTGGCCGATGGGTGCGCTTTAATGGGGGATGCGGCCCATGCGATGAATCCCCATGTGGCCCAAGGGAGAAACTCTGCCATGCAGGACGCCTCGGTCCTATCGGGGGTGATAGAAGACTGTTTTCGGCGGGGGGATTTTTCACGCTCGGCTCTCTTGGATTATGAAAAGATTCGGCGCCCAACAGTAGAGGCGCTGCAACGGACCGCCCACGAGTTGACCTGGCTCTGGGAATCCCGTTTCACACCGCTCATTTGGGCAAGAGAGCGGATTTTTCGCTCCATAGACAAGGATCTATATCTCCATGACAAAATCCTTCATACGGCTTCCGGAATTAAGTCCCAACCGTATCACCTATATGATAAATGGCGTGCCTTACACCTGTGGCCTGTGTAAGCAGATGTATCCAAACCCCTCTTAAGGCCCTTGACAGTTTTCAAAGTGTCGGCTATATTCAAAAGAGGTATGTCGATACAGAAGATATAGCCACCCTTTTCTCGTATTTTCTCGTAAAGGGATTTTCTGTGTTTGACCTCACGAGATTCACGTTGAGTGACATGGTGAGATGTGGAGCCGCCATCCGAAGCGTGGGCGTCGGCACCGATACCATGGAAGAGGCCGCACGCAAGCTGGTCTTTTATTTCCGTGACCATCTGGTGAATAAAACGACCAGAGAACGGTCCTGCCCCTTAGTCCAATTCTATAAGACCTATCGGTATGAGGATTTGGATATGACACTGCGGCAATCTGTACAGGACACCCTTGGAACGCAGACCCCGCATCCGGATACGAGGATCCTGACGCTGCTTTCGACGACGGGTACAAAATCGCAGTGGAATTTACGGGAGTACTTTTTGGGGGCCGTCCCTCTCGTCAGTGAGAGAGGGACCAAACAGTTTCCACTTATTTCACAGCTTGCCCACCAATGCGGTTTTAAGATGGGGGGGCTGTGTAAATCGGATCCTGATATCATAGTCAATCCCGGACAGAAGACCTATAATGTGCTCCACATTGCGGATGCGATAGGAAACCGGTACCTCCCGAATCAAGAACGTTTTGTCATCCCTTATGGGATCAAATCTGTCATCGGATTTGGGGGGCTTTTGCCCTACGGAGACCTCTTTTCCCTCCTCCTCTTTTCGCAAGCCCCTATTTCTAGAGAAACCGCCAGTCTATTTAATCCTTTGGTTCTGTGTGTGAAAGTCGCTATTCTGCCTTATGACGGCAGGGTGGTCCATGCCTGAAGATTGGTTGAGTCTGCCATGAGAAACAGCCAGGGGGAAGAGGTGTACCTTTTAAGGCTCCAAATGGAGGCCATGGAGCAATTGTTGGGTGTGCAGGAAGAGACGGTGCTGAAGCAGGCAAAGCAGTTAGAGGAGAACGAAGAGAGAATTCGACTGATTGTGGATGCCGCCTATGACGCCTACATTGCGACAGATACAATGGGCGCCATTACAGATTGGAATCGTAAAGCTGAAACCACATTCGGTCGATCCCGAAAGGATGCGATTGGATTGCCTTTTTCCGAAACTGTCATTGCCCCGGTTTCCCGCGAGGCGTATTCCCAATATATTGATCTGTTTAGTAAAGGAGAGCCGGTCTGTCCAAACCGGCGGGTTGAGTTGCTGGGGTTGCGCAGAGAGGGCGGTACCTTTCCCCTGGAGATGACCACCTCTGTGATGCAATCTGGTGCGACGACGACACTCAGTTTTTTCTTGCGCGATATCAGCGAGCAGGCAGCGGCGAGGGAAGAACTAAAACAGCACCGCGATCGCCTGATGGTGTTAGTCGAGACGCGCACCGCAAGCTTGACGGCGGCTAATGAGCAACTGCAAGCGGATATTAAGGAACGCGCGCGCGCGGAAGAGGTGATCGCGCGGATGGCCTATTATGATGACCTGACCGGTTTGCCGAACCGGAATCTGTTTGGACGTCTTCTTCGCGATGCCATTGAATTAACGGAACAAGGCGGCCGACCGTTCGCCCTCCTTTTATTGAATATGGATCGTTTTAATATTATTAACGACACGTTGAGTCACCGCTGTGGAGACCTGTTGTTGCAGCAGTTAGGGCAGCGTATCAAAGGGGTATTGCAGCCGTCAGATGTGCTTGCACGC
>SBBT01000163.1 GCA_005239595.1 Candidatus Troglogloeales bacterium
GTCCATCTCTCCTCCCCCTCACGCAGGTGAATCAAGCTCTTATCCACCCCTACCGGATAAAATTGCGTAAAGGCCTCTCCTTCCGTCACCCTTCCCTGCTGTGCCGTAATGACATCCTCAAAAGAGATGCCTTTCGGCAGGAGACGACGTCCCATGAGCGGATCGGATGTCTCGACATATGAGACAAACTCCCCGGCCTCCTGTCCGACGGCAACCCAATAGGCGCCTTTTCTTAAATCATAATAAAGGCGATAGCTCTGTTTGGTTACAGACGACTCCTGGGCGATATATTGGATCAGTCCGGCAAAGTGTCGGGAGGCTCCCTTTAAACTCCCCGCGCCAAACGACGAAAGCCGCGGCGCAACCAAAAGAGCGGCAGTACCTAAAATGAAGACAACCAGTATCAGTTCAATGAGTGTAAAACCGTGTTGGGTCCATTTCCACGGGTCTATCGCTAGAAGGCGCCTCATTCGATCCTATAAGGACGGTTCTAGTTTCCAGCTCTCAATATCAGCAGCCTTTCCCTCTCCACCCGGCTCCCCATCGTCACCGTAAGAGATAAGATCATAATCGCCATGCATTCCGGGGCTGATATAGACATAACGATGGCCCCAGGGATCTTTGGGAACCTTAGGGAGGTATCCACGCCATCCTCTAGGAATAACCCCAACGGTCGGTTTCGACACAAGAGCTTCCAGGCCTTGTTCCGTGCTTGGATAAACCCCTGTATCTACTTTGTACATCTGGAGTGCCTGTTCAATGTTCTTTATTTGGACTGCCGCGGCCACCTGCTTCGCTTCATCCGTCCTCCCAACCAGCTTTGGGACAACCATCACCGCCAGAATCGCCAGGATGGCGATTACAACCATAATCTCAATAAGGGTAAATCCATTTGAACGTCTCATGCTTGTCCCCGCTAGATTGGTCTTCATCTTACCATCTGACTCATTTCAAAAATAGGGAGCAAAATCGCCAGGACGATAAAAAGGACAATGAGTCCCATCCCTAAAATCAATAAAGGCCCAAAAAGCGAGGTTAAGCCAGAAACCGTTGTCTCTACCTCATCGTCATAGGCCTCTGATAGCTTCTGAAGCATCCCTTCCAATGCGCCGCTTTTCTCTCCAACGGCAACCATATGGGTTACGAGCGGTGGGAAAAACCCGCTTCTCTTGAGAGGTTCGGCCATCCCCTCTCCTTCGCGAATCTCTGCGCGCGCCTTCTGTATCGCATCTTCCAACAGCTTGTTTCCAACCACCTGTGCCACCATTTCCATGGCAGTTAAAAGCGGTAGTCCGCTGGCCAGCAAGATCGCAAGGGTCCTGGTAAATCTGGAAACTGCCACAATTTGGACAACCCGCCCTATGATGGGAATCGTAAGCGCCCAGCGATCGTACCGCCTCCTTCCATGCGGCGTTCCAAGATAACGTTTTAGGGCAACCGCTGAAACAGCGCCCAGAATAAGGGAAAACCATCCATAATTGCGTAAGAAATCGCTCACGGAAAGGAGAATAACGGTTGGCAATGGAAGCGCCTGTTTTAAGTCGGCAAAGACAGCCGTTACCTTCGGAACCACAAACGAGATGAGAAACAGAAGGATAAATAAGCTCAAAACAAGCATCAAGAGGGGATAGGCCAAAAGTGAGAAGAGTTTATTACGCAATCGGGCCTGACTTTCAAGGTAATCCGCCAGACGTATTAATATCTGATCGAGCGTCCCGCTTGCTTCGCCCGCTCGCACCATCTGATAATAGATGGACGGGAAAAAGGCGGGATGACGTTCCAAGGTGTCTGACAATGCCATACCCTCCTTAATTCCTTCTCTGACATCAACCCATACCTTTTTCGCCGCCCTCTTTTCGACCTGTGCCAGAAGCACTGAAAGGGCCTCCATCAACGGGATACCCGCTCCCAAAAGGGTAGAAAGCTGCCGAGTCATCACCGCTAAATCAGAGACGGTAACCCGCTCCGAGAAAAGCGGGCTTGAGCGATCGGTATTATCGGCCGGCAAAACCGAAATAGGAAAGACGCCACTTTTCCTCAGTTTTGCCCGTGCAAGAAGGGTGTTGTCGGCATCAATCACGCCGGTCAATTCCTTACCCTTAAGATTCAGCCCCTTATATTGGTAGACTGCCATCACCCACACGCACTTACGTCATCTCTATCTGCGTCACCCTTAAAACCTCTTCGGTCGTTGTCATCCCGTCCATCACCCGTCTTGCGCCATCTTCACGCAATGTCACCATGCCTCTTGATATCGCCTTCATCTTAATTTGAGAGGCATCCGCTTTGGACACGATCATTTCTTTCAGAGCGTCATCCAGTAGCAGTATTTCATAAATTCCAGAACGGCCCCGATAGCCAGTCTGCATACAGTTGGAACAACCTTCTCCTCTATAAAACAGAAGCGACCTATCTTCTCGTTTTAGTCCCAATTTTTCAAATTCCTCAGAGGTCGGCTGATAAGAGTACCGGCAGGATGGACAGATTAATCGGATCAATCGCTGCGCAATAATCGCCGCCACCGACGATGTAATAAGAAACGGCTCAATCTCCATGTCCAAAAGGCGCGTGATCGCCCCGGATGAATCGTTGGTATGGAGGGTAGAGAAAACCAAATGCCCCGTCAACGAGGCATGAATAGCAATTTGGGCCGTTTCGGCATCACGAATCTCGCCGACCATGATCACGTCGGGATCTTGCCTTAATATCGAACGAAGTCCGTTGGCAAAGGTTAACTCAATCTTTGGGTTTACCTGTATCTGCCCAATTCCTTTAATTTGGTATTCAATGGGGTCTTCAATGGTCATAACATTCTTGTCTGAAGCGTTGATCTTATTGAGACAGACATAGAGGGTGGTCGTTTTCCCGCTGCCGGTGGGACCGGTTACAAGCACCATCCCATGGGCCAGATGGATTAACCGTTCCATCATCGCCAAACCGTTTGGAGCAAGGCCAATATCTTCCATGTTCAACAACATGGTTGACTTATCGAGAATGCGGAGCACTATGCGCTCGCCATACGGCGTGGGGACATCCGAGACGCGTATATCAATATCTCTGCCGGCAATTTTCAGACCGATCCGTCCATCTTGGGGAAGCCTCTTTTCGGCAATGTTCATTCCCGCCATAATCTTGATTCTGGAGAGAAGAGACGACTGAAACCGCTTTGGCGGCGAGAGGATATTATAAAGAAGGCCATCAATCCGGTAGCGGACAACCAGGTCCTTTTCAAACGGCTCAAAATGGATGTCCGATGCCCGCTGCGCCACCGCTTGAAACAGAATCGCATTCACCAGCCGGATGATCGGGGCCTCATCATTTGCATCCAACAAGTCTTCCGGTTCCGCAAGCTCCTCGGCGAGAAGGCTTAAATTTTCTCCAGAGAGATCGGATATCACTTCTGCTGCCGCATTGGTTGCCAATTCATAAGCATGGTGAATGGCCTTGATCACCTCGCTATAAGGAACCGCAATCACGGAAAGCGGACGTCCCAGTAAGAGCCGAAGGTCATCCAATGCGGTTAGATTGAGGGGATCCGAAGCGGCCACATCAACCGTATTTTCGGTATCTTTATACGGAAGAAAGACATGCCTCTTTGCGAACGAGATCGGGACCTTCGCAACCAGGAGAGGATTGATCTCTTTAATATCAAGGGAGGGACAATAAGGAATTTGCCATTGCTCCGAGAGGGCAAAAAGGACCGCATCGTGGGCCAGGTAATTTAATCGGACCAAAACCTCTCCGATTCTTCCACCTTCCCTCTTTTGAGCAAGGAGCCCTTCTTCGAGTCTGGCGGGCGGCAAGGAACATTTTTGCACGAAAAGCTGCCCGATTAGAGGGTGTTTTTGTAGGATCAAAATGCCTTCCCCTGTTCCATGATCGGCCTATGCCTCTTACGAAAAACCACACCCCCAATAGAAATTTCAGAGAACAGGCTATCGGGGGGGATTGACCAGTTCACGAAACATCAGATTGCGTCGCTCACGTCCCTCCAGTTGACTCTCTTCCATAAAGAGAGCAGCGTTCTCTGTCCTCTCCCCCTTAATTTTTTCGAAATCTTCTTTATCCCGAACGATGTGGGGAGTCAGGAAGATTAGAAGATTGGTTTTTTCAATTCGTCTTGACTGAACTTTAAAGAGCCATCCTAGAAACGGGATATCCCCTAACAATGGAATCTTCCTTTTGGAAACAATGACATTATCCCGAATCAGACCTCCGATCACCACGGTTTGTGCATGAGCGACAACCACCGTCGTGGATGCAGAGCGTTTGTTGGTCGTCGGGCCAAGGTTGACCGTCCCAGCGCTCTGAACCGTATCCAACACAGAAGAGATCTCTTGATAGAGATCCAACTTAACCAGGTCGTTCTCCAGCACCTGCGGCGTCAATCGCAGAATAATTCCGACATCTTTTCGTTCGATCGTTGTCTGGACGTTCCCCCCCACCGTTTGGCTTTGGGCCCCAGGAAAGGGGACATTTTGCGCCACAACAATTTCAGCCTTTTGGTTATCGCTTGTTAGAATTTGAGGTGTCGATAAGATATTCACATCCGATGAGGACTGCAACGCGCGCAATAGCGCCTGAATGTTTATCTTGCCGAGCGTTACGCCCGCCGCCTTGGCAAAATCAAGTATGGCCGTCGGATTTTGAATGTTCAACGTGCCTACCGCCGCGAGCCCCCCTCCGGACGATCTGTAACCTAAGACAGCGCCAAGATCGGTTCCCAACTCCCTAAACTTGTCAGCCGCCATTTCCAATACCACCGCTTCAACATAAACCTGGCGACGTTTTGTATCAAGCTTCTGTATAACCCCCTTTAATATTTCATAGTCCTGACTGATGGCGGTAATAATCAAGCTGTTGGTCGTCTTATCGGATAAGACTTGAATGGCACCGGTCAACTCGCCCGATGGGGAAAGCCGACGTGTCAATGGAACTGCCCGTGAAGTCAAACCGAGCAGGACTTTTGCCACTTCTTCGGCAAGGCTATTCTCTAATGTATAGACATAAATCGAGCGATCAGGGGGCACCTCTGCCATGGGGAGAATTTGATCGATCGGCCCGCTCTTGACCACTGTAAACCCTTTAAGCTCAAGGACAGAGAGAAAGACATCGTAGGCACGGCTTACAGGAATCTTTACCGGAGAATAGATCGTAACCTTCCCCTTCACCCGTTCATCAATAATAAAGTTTTTCCCGGCTAATTCACTTATAAATTTAACAAAAACTGGAAGATCGACATTATTAAAATCAAGTGTAACTTGTCGCTCTTTCACAATTTCGTCAGCCTCTTGTGCAAAAAGCGGGGGGACCAACGTAATCGCACAGATTGCCAACAAGGCAAAAAGACGCCGACACATCAAGAAGCCCCCGTGCCCTTTTCTGTAAAAACCTTGTATGAACACTATCCTATCCCATCAGCGAAACCCGCCTTATTATAAGGGGGTTCGGGGTAAAGTCGAGAATGCCCTATAATTAGTTGAAATTGCAAAGTGACCTCCGAGTCGATACTGTAGATTTTACAATCTGCAAGAACGACACATCAATCCAGGAGGCCACAGGAGAAGAATAGGGTAAAGGCGAGGAAAAAGCAACGCACCGAAACGCGCCATCTAAAATGTAACCCTAGGGTATATCATCGGGACATATAAGATGTAACCCTATCCGAATACAAGTTTTGGGAGGGTTACAAGA
>SBBT01000043.1 GCA_005239595.1 Candidatus Troglogloeales bacterium
CGGTTTAAATCTTTGGTTGGTTGCCGATAACCTTCGAAAAGGGGCCGCCCTCAGTTCAGTTGGACCTGTAGCGATTAACCCAACCTGCGGCAATTTTCTTTATTATTCGATCAGCTTGATTTTCGTTCCGGTCTTTCTCTGCTGATCTGTTCGGGAGGTAAGTTTATTTAATGCATTAAGATACGCCCGTACAGAGGCGATAATAATATCGGTGTCCGCTCCATGTCCTGTCACGGTCTTATCCTCTTCCTGGATCGTTACCGTTACTTCTCCAAGTGCATCTGTTCCACCCGTAATGGCCTTAACAACATATGATGACAATCGGCTTTTTGTCTTGGTCATCGATGCAATCGTTCGATAAGCGGCATCGACCGGCCCGTCTCCCCGCCCCATTGCTTTAGCAGAAGCCCCGTTCATCAAGAGCTCAACCGTAGCAGTAGGAATGATCGAAGTTCCGCTTTCGACATGGATTGAGATAAGTTGGTATTTCTCTATCGCGCGATCTATTTCTTCCGAGATGACCGCCTCCAGATCCTCCTTGAATATTTCTTTTTTCTGATCGGCCAGATGTTTCATGCGCTCAAATGCCTTATTAAGACTCTCATCGCTTAATTGATATCCCATCTCTTCCAGCTTTTCTTTAAAAGCATGCCGACCCGAATGTTTTCCAAGAACAATATGGGTCTTTCCCGCCCCAACCGATTCGGGCCTCATAATTTCGTACGTCATCTTCTCTTTCAGCAATCCGTCCTGGTGGATGCCGGATTCATGAGAGAAGGCATTAGCGCCCACAACCGCCTTATTCGGCTGCACCACCATTCCGGTGATATTGCTCACCAACCGGCTTGTCTTCATGATCTCTTCGCTTATAATTCTTGTGTCAGCGCAAAATACATCTTTTCGCGTCCGCAATGTCATCACGATTTCTTCAAGGGCGGCATTGCCAGCCCGCTCCCCGATTCCATTGATCGTGCACTCTACCTGGCTCGCACCCGCAAGCACGGCGCTAAGGGAATTTGCCACGGCCAAGCCAAGATCATTGTGGCAATGCATCGAAATCGCCGCCTGACGTATATTCGGAACCCGCTTTCTTATCGTCCGAATCAACTGTCCAAATTTTTCAGGAGTGCTATAGCCAACGGTATCAGGAATATTCACCGTAGAAGCCCCCGCCGTAATCACCGCCTCTAGGACCTCACAGAGATAGGTTTCATCTGATCGGGTCGCATCCATGGGCGAGAACTCAACATCATCCACATATCCCCTGGCATGTTGCACCATGTCCACCGCACGTTTTAAGGCCTCATCGCGTGTTAAGCGAAACTGGTGTTTCAAATGGATATCCGACGTGGATATAAATGTGTGAATCCGAATCTTTGGCCCCCCCTGCAGGGCCTCCCAAGCGCGGTCGATATCGGAAGGTTTCGCCCGTGCAAGACTGCAGATAATCGGCCCCTCTACCTCTTGCGCAATAGTTCGAATGGCATTAAAATCCCCGGGAGAGCTGAACGCAAAACCGGCCTCGATAATGTCAACCCCCATTCGGGATAATTGCCTTGCAATAGAAAGCTTTTCCTCTCCATTCATGGTCGCACCGGGAGATTGTTCTCCATCACGAAGCGTCGTATCAAAGATTTTTATCATCCTGGTTTTCATCATCTTTTATCTTTAATTAAGGAGTAAGAACGAAACCTATAAATGTTCCCTTACGTTAGTGGGAAAATAACGCTTATACTTATTCTATGGAAATAACTACTCTTGTTTGACAGTAATCTCTTTGTCTTGAATATCTTCAACATCGTCAACTTCATGGACCATCTCGCTCGGTTTTTTGTTAAACCGTTGATGGAGCATTTTTACCGGTCGTTCAACAAGACCGGAGACGACATAAAGGGCAAAGAGGGTAAAGAGCATCACTTGAGGTGAATTAATGAAGACCAATGAAAGGAGAACCAGACAGACTAAAACGCCAAACGGTTTTCTATTCCTTAGATTAAAACTCTTTAAACTGCGGTATCGGATGGTGCTGACCATTAAAAAGGCCAGCACGTACGTTATCGCCAGAATGAGGGAGGGAAGGATTTCTCTTCCAAAGTGGAGGATATAACTGTCCAACATCACCAACGTGGCAATAAAACTTGCTGCCGCGGGGATAGGAAGTCCGACAAAATCCCTGCTTTCCACGTCTGATATTTGGACATTGTATCGTGCAAGACGTAACGCCCCACAAACAATATAGAGGAAGACTGCCACCCAACCCAGACGACCATAGGGACCCAGAGCCCATGAATAGGCAAGCAGACCAGGGGCCACCCCAAATGAAACCAAATCTGCCAGGGAATCATACTCGACACCAAATTTGCTGGTTGTCCTTGTCAAGCGGGCAAGTTTCCCGTCAAGCGTGTCAAATATAGAGGCGAATAAAATAGCAACGGCCGCCTTAGAAAACTCGGCATTAAAAACTGCAATCACTGCAAAAACACCACAGAAGAGATTCCCGCTTGTAAACAAATTCGGGATAATATAAACCCCTTTCCTGCGAAATTCCCTTATGCGATACTCTCTCTTCTTATTCATTTTAAAAATCCGACGATCGTTTTTCCCCCAACCACCTTATCTCCCTTTGAAATTCGGATTTCAGACTCCAGCGGTAGGAAAAGGTCCACACGCGATCCGAAACGGATCAGGCCAAATCGCTCTCCATGGCAAAGGGACTCCCCCTCTTTTATCCAACAGACGATACGCCTCGCAATAAACCCGGCGATTTGGATACAGACAATGCGCTTCCCGGCGCCTGTCTCCAAAACCACCGCATTTTGTTCATTCTCCAATGAAGCCTTTGGCACATTGGCGACAAAGAAACGGCCGGAGTTATAAAAAATACCGGCAACCTTTCCAGCGACGGGAATGCGATTAATATGCACATTAAAAACATTCAAGAATATGCTGATCTTGACCGCAGAACTTTTAAGAAATCGATCTTCGTAGACCCTGGAAATGTCCACAACGGTCCCATCTCCTGGTGAGACCAAGAGTCCCTCTCCTTCCGGAGGAGTTCGCCTTGGATCTCTGAAAAAATACACACAAAAAAGTGTCAGAAGGCCTAAAAAGATGCCAAGGTTTAAGCTGAGGATTCCTCCAACTAGGGTGAGGATCATGCCGATCCCGATAAAAATAAAACCCTCTTTTGCGATCAGAAACTGTGTTTCCTGTTTCATAATACGCAGTCCTTATCTAGTCTCATATTCCAGCGTCTACCATCATTAAACATCATATACGGATCAAGTCCTAAGTTAGTCATGACTCATTCGCTATTCTAAAGCCAGATCGCCATCTTCTATATTATAACCCTCTATTACATAGATTTCCGAATTATGGTCCACATCTTCTCGATCGTCCAGCTCGTATAGATCGTAGTAGTCGACTATCGAATCGTGAGCGATATTTCTATTCCTTGCACTTTGTTTGGCGTACCAGGTTTCAAAATCCTTTTCAACCTGTTCATAGAGGTTTGCGGGGTCGCTCAGTTCTATTTTTTCTTTTTCTATCTTTTTTAGGTCATGGTCTAGCAAGTAATCGCCTTTAAAGTTTCCCTCATCGGCAACCGCCCCCCCCCACCATAAAAATGTCACTATCATGACCACTGTTCTTATCATACCCATTTTACATCCCTCATCACCCACCTAGAGCTGCCGCAAAACAGCGCCTGACATGCTCTCCATGCTGGAAAAGATTAGTTTTTCGTAGGATCCACCAGCCGTTCTTTCTTAAGCCACGGCATCATTGCGCGAAGCTCACTTCCTACTTTCTCAATGGGATGCGCCTCTCCCCTCTTCGCTAATGCGTTGAACACAGGCCGTCCCGCTTTATTTTCCAGAATCCACTCTTTGGCAAAACGACCGCTTTGTATATCGTCCAGCATTGTCCTCATCGTTTTCTTTGTCTCTTCTGTCACAATTTTAGGCCCCCGAGTGAGATCGCCGTAACGCGCAGTATTTGATATGGAGTACCGCATATTGGATATGCCTCCTTCATAGATCAAGTCGACAATCAATTTAACTTCATGGAGACATTCGAAATAGGCCATTTCGGGAGAATAACCTGCGTCAACCAGCGTTTCAAAACCGGCTGTAATAAGCGCAGTCATTCCACCACATAGAACCGTTTGTTCTCCAAAAAGATCGGTTTCTGTCTCTTCTCTGAAGCTGGTCTCCAAAACACCCGCCCTTGTTCCTCCAATTGCCTTGGCATAGGCAAGCGCCACAGAACGGGTCTGCCTGGATGGATCCTGATGGATGGCGATTAACATGGGCACTCCGCTTCCCTTGGAAAACTCCGATCGTACCAAATGTCCGGGTCCTTTGGGTGCCACCATCAACACATTGATCTCTTGCTTGGGAACAATCTGTCCAAAGTGGATATTAAAGCCGTGCGCAAAAGCAAGAAATGATCCATTCTTAAGATGAGGCGCAATCTCGAGTTTATAAAGATCGGCAGCCACTTCATCTGGAGTTAAGACCATCACCACATCGGAGGTCTTGACCGCATCCGCCACCGGCATAACCTTTAAACCCGCCCGCGCTGCTTTCTCCCAGGACCGTCCTTCTCTTAATCCCACTACCACTTTTATTCCACTATCAAGCAGGTTCAAGGCGTGGGCATGCCCCTGGCTCCCATATCCAATAATCGCAACACATTTTTCCTTTAGTACAGCGCCTTCCGCATCGTTATCGTAATAAACTTTCATCGCTCTCCCCAATCATATAAGTTTGATAAACCCTACGTCGATATCACCTTTCTTTCTTCTCTGGCCACGTCTGTTTTGATCTCTTCGCAGGAAATCGCAATCGGCCCGGTCCGAATTAAATCCTTAATTCCCAAGGGCCGTAACAGATTGATAACTGCATCAATTTTCTTAACGTCACCCGTTATTTCAATAGTATAGGTGTTGGCCGTTGAGTGAATAATTTTGGCCCGAAAAATATCAACCACTCGCAACGCCTCTGCCCGATCCTTTGCGCGTGCATTTACCCGGATTAAAGCCGTCTCCCGTTCCACATACTCGTTTTCTGTCAAATCAATCACCTTAATGACATCCACCAGTTTGTTTAGTTGTTTTGTGATCTGCTCAATAATACGGTCGTCTCCCACCGTTACAATGGTCATCATCGACACTGTCGGATCAAGTGTGGGCCCCACGCAGAGGCTCTCAATATTAAATCCCCTACCGGAAAAAAGGCCTGATATACGGGACAGGACGCCCGATTTATTTTCAACAAGAACTGATATGATATGTTGCATCTGGAGAATGGTACGATGAAGAGAACCCTAGGCTGTCAATACGGTGTCTACCTTCTCTTCTGCGTTATCTTTAGACGATTTCTCAGGGTCGGCGAACACCATCTCATTATGGGCCGCGCCGGCCGGAATCATGGGATAGCAGTTTTCTTCCTCATCCACCTGAAAATCGATGAGAACCGGTTTGTCAACCGACAACGCTTCTCGAATCACGTCAGGCACTTCCTGAATTTCGGTTGCCCGAAGGCCTACTGCTCCAAAAGCCTCGGCCAGTTTCACAAAATCTGGAGAATCCCCCATATAGCTGGAAGAATACCGACCGTTATAAAAAAGCTGTTGCCATTGGCGAACCATCCCTAAATACTTATTGTTGAGAATTGCTACCTTGACCGGCAGGCGATATTGAACCGCAGTCGCCAATTCTTGAATGTTCATGATGATGCTTCCATCTCCAGAAATGCAGACAACCAACTCATTGGGGTAGGCCTTTTGCACGCCAATTGCAGCAGGGAAGCCATATCCCATCGTCCCAAGTCCACCTGAATTTATAAACGTCCGCGGGCGGACAAACTTATAAAATTGAGCTGCCCACATCTGATGTTGTCCTACGTCGGTGGTAACGATTGCATTTCCACGGGTTATCTCATATATTTTCTCAATAACATATTGAGGCTTGATAATTCTTTCTCCCTGCTTGTAAGCCAACGGATGCTCCATTTTCCATGATTCGATTTGCGTCCACCATTCTTGGCAAGACGCAAAATTTCCGTTGCCGGACGACTTTAGAATTTGATTTAGATCTTTGAGGATCAATTTCGCATCTCCGACAATGGGGATATGGACAGAGATATTTTTATGAATCGAGGTCGGATCGATGTCAATGTGGATAATCTTCGCGTGCGGGGCGAAGGCATCCAGTTTTCCCGTAACACGGTCATCAAACCGGGCGCCAATGGCCACAATCAGATCGGCCCTATTCATGCCCATGTTGGCCCAGTACGTGCCGTGCATGCCCAGCATTCCCAAACAAAGGGGATGGGTGCCTGGAAAAGCACCCAGACCCATTACCGTTAACGTCACGGGAGATTTTGTCATCTCTGCTAATTCCAGAAGTTCCGGAGAAGCATCCGATGCCAAGACCCCTCCTCCTGCATAAATGATCGGCCGGGTCGCCTTCATGATTTCCTGGGCTGCCTGTTTGATCTGCCACTTGTTCCCTTTATAAACGGGAGAATAACTTCGTATATAAACATGCTCGGGATAGGTAAACTCGGTTTTAGCTAGTGCCACATCCTTTGGGAGATCAATCAAAACCGGCCCAGGCCTACCAGACGAGGCGATATAAAAGGCTTCCTTTATCACCTGGGCAAGGTCATTAACATCCTTAACTAAAGTATTGTACTTGGTGCAGGGACGGGTAATTCCTACCACATCCGCCTCTTGGAAGGCGTCATTGCCAATCAGTTTTGTCGGGACTTGACCGGTGATCACCACCAACGGTGTCGAATCCATATAGGCGTTCACAATAGCCGTCACCGTGTTTGTTGCACCCGGACCCGATGTAACCAGAACAACACCCGGTTTTCCGGTTGCCCTGGCATATCCCTCGGCCATGTGGGTACCCCCTTGTTCATGCCGACAAAAAACAAAGTCGATCTCTTTTTCATCATAGAGTACATCAAAGACAGGAAGATTCACTCCACCGGGATAACCAAAAATAACCTTAACCCCTTCCCGTTTAAGAGACTCAATTAGAATCTGTGATCCGGATAACTTAATTTTAATCCCTCCTTACCCTTCGTATTCTTGGCCACGGGCCTCCAGGCACCAAAGCAGGCCTAAAAGCGTGATGGCCCCCACAATTTTATTCCCCTCGACGATAACAACAACACGGCATCCCCGAATCTTCATAAGGGAATTGGCATCTTCCATCGACTGATTACTCTCAATGGTCGGCGCAGGAGTACTCATGAATGCCCGCGTTTTTGTGGCGTTCAAATCAACCTTTTCAGGAATCGCACGTCGGACAATATCTTCTTCCGTTAGAACCCCAACAGGCTTTCCCTGATCTTCAATCACAAGATAACTGCTCCGATGCTGGCGCATCAATTGGCAAGCCTCGGACAACGTTGCATCCAAACGCGCCACACCTACATTAGGGGTCATAAATTTCGTTAATTCCGACATAGATTTCCTCTTATCCTACAAGTCTATATAAAGCTACCTATCTTTCTAATTTTTAGCACAACCCTCCCACTAGAGTCAAATACCACCCTAAACCAGAGGGTGAGGTGTAAAAAAGTGTGAACGCCCTCTTGAAGAATGGGTTTCGAGTAAAGAAAATACTCACTTACAAAGTGAAACTTTATTAAACAGGAGGGCCAATAAGGATGGTACGACAGGATAAAATAGGGGTTTGTTGATCAGCAGGTTTCTACATTTTCTAAGGGGGCCATTTTACTACTGAGCTGGCCGCAGGCGGCCAGGATATCGCGCCCCTTGCTTTTCCGGATCGTCGCGGTAAGGCCCCCTTCGTGAAGGATTTTTTGAAAATGGAGCACCTGTTCTTCCGACGGGGCGTGGTAGGATGCAGATGGAAACTCATTGAATCTAATCAGGTTGATTTTGCATCGGATTCCCCTTGTCAGCCTGATCAAACGGCCGGCATCAGCGGCAGAGTCGTTCAGACCGGAAAGAAGGACATACTCAAATGTAATTCGGCGGCGCGATGTGGGGGAGAACTCCCTGCATGCGGTCAGTAAGGTTTCCAACGGGTAGAGCCGGTTGACTGCCGGCATAATCCTGTCTCGAACCTCGTTGGTGGTTGCATTCAGCGAGACGGAGAGATTCACCGGAATCGCCATCTCCCAAAACTTTTTCATCTGGGGAACAAGCCCTGCGGTTGAAAGCGTAATTCTTCTCGGCGAGATTCCCAATCCGGTCGGACTGGTTATTCTCCCTAGCGCCTCTGCGACATGGGACAGGTTTGCCATCGGCTCTCCCATGCCCATTATAACCACGTTGGTAATGCGCTCTCCCTCTGGAAGCATTCTTTTGAGTACGAGAATCTGGTCAACGATTTCATAGGGCTTTAGGTTCCGTTTGAATTTCTCCTGCGCAGTGAGACAGAAACCGCAGTCGAGGGTACATCCGGCTTGCGAAGAAAGACAAATGGTACGTCTATCTCCATCGGGTATTAAGACGGTCTCGATTCGGTTTTCATCTTCCGCTTCCAGCAGAAACTTTTTTGTCCCGTCGACCGATTCTTGGGCGTGGGCGATCTGAAGATGGCGCAGCGTCGCCACCTCGGCCAACCGAATGCGGTCTGGTTTGGAGAGGTCGGTCATCTCGCCGACATCGTCGACCTGGCGTTGGTATATCCAGGCCAAAATTTGCCGAACCCGGTATGGCTTCCAGCCAAGTGCCGCAACAAAGGTCTCCATCTCCTGGAAGGAAAGTGCGATCAGGTTTTTCTTCAGGGAAGCCACCTTGCATCACCTTAATACAATTATGTCAATCTTTAATAAACCTGCTCTCGATGACATTCTGTGAAGTAGAGCGGGCCTCCTGCATCTAAAGCAAGCATCGGATAGCGTATGCCCCTGCCGGGCCCAACCGTATTCATCCCATCCAAGAGGGAGTATCGGCTGCGAAGGTGCAGGTGGACAAAGCAGAACACGACAAGATTGTAATGTTTAGGGGGGATTCGGGTCAAGCCGACGCATTGTCCTGCACCTTTGAGGGGTATGAGACCTTTCTTTGTGTGTGCCGATGGCAAGCATCGCTTTGTCGTCTGTTACAATGACATCGGACGTACCCGAAAGCGCACACTCCAAAACCCGGTTGCATGGATCGTCTTTCAATATCGTTAACTTTTTTCCCGATTTCACCCTCCAACACAATCGCAGGAGCGGTCCGCCCTCCTTTGAGTTGTTCGTCCACCTCTCTGAAATGATCAAAAGCCAATCGGATTTCTTTGCCCTTCCAAAGGCGCAGTTTTTTAAAAATAGCGTGACACGGGAAGGAGGCATCGAAAGCTTCTTTTCCGATCACCTATTGGAAGAATAGCCATCAGCGGGAACGATGGGTCGCCACGGTCTTGCTTGAGATTGAACCCACTCTCAGGAAAATACAGCGCTATCGGTTTCTACCGGCTTTACGAATCAATATGGAAAACTTCAACATAGAAAACAGAGAAGCAAACGCAGCGTAGGTCCTATGCAAAGTTCAACTAAAAAAAGGATTGACTTCGTAAAGTCAAACAAATGAAATTAAACTTCCGAGTCTAAATAGGCCAGTAAAAACATTTAAAACCAAAGAGTTATTACAAAAAACCCCTCTCAATAGCGCTTCATTTTTTGAAAGAAGTCCAATACGATGGGTCTGCTAAAAACAAGAACGCATCCGAGAGTATCTCACCTCTCCCAGATGCGTTCTCTGTTTTAAGCAAGGGTTATATCTGTTTACAAACGATACATGCCGCCACAAATTATGTAGGTGATTGCCTTCCCTTGGCGGCCATGTATGCGGCCATCGCAAGGGGAAACAGCGATCCAATTAACGCCGCCATTCCAAATTCGGCAAACCCCCCTTTTTCAGCATCGAGAATACCGGCATAATAACTTGCCTTGAGTTCAGATAGAATTTGCTCTCCTTCTCGATGTCCCGGCATACGGGTCAAAAACTGTTCAATGTAAGAGAGGGCTTCCTTTTTCTGACCCATTTCTGACGCTACAATGCCAGCATTAAAATAGGCGACCGACAGCGATGGGTCAATTTCAACAGCCATTTCAAAGCTTTTTAGGGCTGCACCCATATCATTCTCGTTATACAGGCTGATCCCTTGATCAACAAGCATCACCGCCATAGGCTCTCCACCTTCTTTGGCGGCCGTCATCATCGGTCCCGCCCCGTAGACATTTGGGACAACCAGAACAAACACCATCAGCCATATTCCACCCCAAGATTGTCTCATCCTCCCCTCCTTATTATTCCGTCGACCACACACTCATCGATCAGCAAATCGAAGCACTGACGCCCTTTCTCTCCCCACACTTCCCCGCTACGGCAAAACTATCGCACACAAATCCCCTCACGAATCTCTTCCCCCTCCAATATTTCAGCAAAGTTAATGCCAGAATACAGATCACTACTTTGACGTATTATTTCAAACGGTTAGCAGAGAGTTAGATGAAGCAGGACGTGGCATTTTGCCACAGTATGTAGAAAAAACAGGAAAGGGCTATACGAGTTTTATCGAACCTCATAATTAAAGGTCTCTTTCTGGTTGTTTCGGATCAGATCAACAACCAGATACGTCTCATTTTTTAACTGTTCGAACACCCTGACGAAGTTTTGAGGCTCTTTTACTTCAATACCGTTTATCCGGTGAAGGATATCCCCGTTTTGGAGACCAATTTTTGAATAAAGACTGTCTTCGCTAATTGCGAAGATGCGGAAACCATCGGGTTTTCCATCACTGAAATTCGGGATGATCCTCGCCTTTGTAAAAAGCTTCGGAAGATTCTCGACAGCGCTATCAATCTCACGACGATCTAATATCCACCTGTTTTTTGAAATCTGGCGGACTCCCGAGAGAGGAGATGGAATCACAACCGGCTGGGGAATCAATCCCATTGTATTTTCCTCAAACGGCAGTAGCACCTCGAGTACTTCTTCTCTTTCTCCGGTCCGAACAAGCACCCTGTTTCGGCCGATTTTTATAATTTGGACACCCTCCGATAAAAAACCGCCCTCTTTATAAAGAAGTTGCTCTTTGGTCTTTGTATCTTCAAACACCGCATAGGAACCAGATTCACTGGCAACCATCGTTCCCAGAAGAGAAAAATGAGACAAGACAGACAAAGGTTCCGTGGGCGGGTATATCAGCGACTCCTCCTGAATCGTTCTTCCCCGCATCTTTGAGTTAAAAATATTGCCATCAATAATGATCTGATAATCTGAACCCATTTTAACCAAGGTATCTGAGGAAACACCTGACTTCTCTACCCTATTAGATATTTTTGAAACAAGGGGAATCCGTTTTGGAATATCGGTTGCGGTCGAAAGGCGCGCGCCCAAGACCAGATTAAGCATGTCGGCTAAAAAATACATGGAAACTGCGATTGTTAAAAGATACAACACCCAGAAACGCGATCGAGACATCTCTCCCTCACCGAGGAAAATCTCTATCTAAGATTATAAAAGCTTTACATTGAGAGGTCAAACGAGAAGAGGATCAGGGATCAGGGCAGTGTCGCCCGTGGAAGGAACCTCTATCGATAAGCGCAACATCATCGCCTCTTTTTGAATAAATAAATTAAGGACATACCTGCCAAAAATCCCCCGATATGGGCAAACCAGGCAACCCCTCCGACCTGGTGCAAACTAAACAAACCGTTAAAGAATTGCACAATAAACCAGAAGCCTAGAACGACAAGGGCAGGCACCCGTACAATCTGAATAAAAAATCCGACAGGGAGCAACGTCAGCACCCGGGCTTTAGGGAACAGCAGAAGATAGGCCCCCAACACACCGGAAACCGCTCCGCTCGCCCCAATCATCGGGACATGAGATGTGGAATCAGTAAGGGCGTGGGCATAGGCAGCTACCATACCGCAGAGCAAATAGAAAAAGAGAAAACGCCGATGGCCCATGGCATCTTCGATATTGTTTCCGAATATCCAGAGGTAGAGCATGTTTCCCGCCAAATGGAAAACGCCTCCATGGAGAAACATAGATGTAAAGATATTGGCAACCGCGAACGGTCTTCCCGAACCATGAAACAGTTCGAAGGGAATAGCCCCGTAGGAAGAGACGAATTCCCCCGATTGAGGGCCCAAGGAAATTTCATAGAAAAAAACAACAACGTTGGTAATGGCCAAACCGATCGTCATCCAGGGAAAGGACCGCGTCGGATTGTCATCTTTAAGCGGAATCATGGCTTATCCACACCGACAGTCTGGCTAAAAAGCCGTCGGATAAGACCTGGCAGCGTATGCCACTTGATTCTGAGTGGATACCTTTACTGCAGTGAAGGACTCTTTTTATTCGATCTCTTCGCAAGCGCGAGATGCGTCTCCGGTCCAAAGAGACCCGTTTCTTCTAATCCGGATTTCTGTTGAAAGAAACTGATGGCCCGCACAACTGGAGGCCCCCAAATTCCATCCACTGGACTTAGAAAAAGCCCTTCTTTCCGGAGAGCTTCCTGAATGGAATTAACAGACGGATCAACCCCTGTCATTGACAACGGCAGGCGTACCCCTTCCATCTCTTTCCAGAGAATAATGCCAGACCCTTTCCATTTTTGCGTCAATTCAGAAAGCGGTACATTCTTTCTCCCCTCTAAGGGGTCAAGGATCACCGCCTCATCTGCACGAATCTTCGCTAAGACCTGATAATGTAAGCCGGCCGCTTCCTGTACAGAAAAAAGGAGCGGATAATCCAAAGACAGGACTTTTTTGAGCTCTAACGGGACTGAATACGATTGGATCCTTTTCTCTTCTATCCACTTAAACACCTCTCCCATCCCTTCTTGCTGCCAACGCAGTTCATCCGGGATAGGATCCCAGAGGTTCAAGAGGGTCAAATACGCCCCCTTCCCTGTTTCAGCGACAGATTCAACACGAAAAACCCTTTCTAAATCAAAACTCAGACCGGAAGGGGCCATCGCCGTGGGTGTCGGCGTTTCTCGTTCAGATGTGCGGAAGAACAAGACAGATACCAACAGTAATAAGGAAAGGGCCAAGAGCCCTCCAAGAAGAACCTTCCTATGCCTGATGAACCAATCTAGTTCTATCCGTTTGATCAGCGGAATAGCCGTTGGCGCCGCCTCTATTCCTTCAAGCTCGCTGATAGCTTGCCTGACGTGTGCCTCGGAGACGGATCGCTTGTTGGCAACGTAGGCCGCCAAGAGGGCGCGATCGGCGGCCGTATTGATGAGTCGCGGCAGACCGTTGCTAAAACGATAAATATGGTCAATTCCATCTGGATTGAAGAGAACCGTCTCCTCTTCAGAGGCCACCCTAATTCGAGACTGGATATATGCCCCCACTTCTTTTCTATCGAGCGGTTTTATCTCGCAAAGGAGTGAAATGCGCTGCTTGAGCTGGCGGAGCTGGCTCATGGCAAGTTTCTCGCCTAACTCCGGCTGTCCGATGAGAAGGATTTGAATCAATTTATTCTTTTCCGTCTCTAGGTTCGAGAGGAGCCGAATCTCTTCTAAACATTCCACAGAAAGAAGCTGGGCCTCGTCGATGATCAAAAGTGTCTGCCCGCCTTTTGTTGCAACATCGACAACGAAACGATGGAGTTCTTCAAGGAGGACTTTCTTAGACCTGCTCCGCCACTTCAATCCAAACGCTTGATTGATTCCTTGAAGCAATTCGAGGGTGCTCAGCTGGGTATTAAACAAAAGAGCGGTCCGGATAGACGGCTCGAGCTTGGACAGAAGCAAGTGGCAGAGGGTTGTTTTTCCGGTGCCAACCTCACCTGTAATGACGATAAACCCATTTCCCTCCTTTACACCGTAGAGGATATGGGAAAACGCCTCTTCGTGTTTTTCGCTAAAAAAGAAAAACTTCGGATCGGGAGATAACCGGAAAGGAGGTTCCTTAAATCCAAAGAAATCAAGATACATTAGGATAATCTCCAAAAAGAGATGTCACGGATAGCCATTCCCATTAAAATCCTGATAATGGACCTCTGTCTGCTTTTGGACCATCGCCCCCGCTCGAAGCCCGCTTTGAATCTGAAAGCGGACAGAAAATGTGGTCTTCTGCTTGGGACCTAATTCAGGCACCTTCCATATCCATTTTTTCCCTCCCCCTTCGATCGGGTCAGGGTTCCCCCGCACAAAAACAAGCTCAGTCGGAAGATATTCGGTCATGATGACGTTCTTCGCCAAACCAGAACCGGCGTTCGTCACCGTTACCTGATATGCAAATACCCCGGAAGGAAGGTTGTCTCGAGGTTGCATTTCCGTGTTGACCACAAGCATCGGTCGACTCAGCAAGAGGGTTCTTGACGCGGATACTACCACCTTGCCATCCCGCTTCGACTGGACCTCCATGCCAACCTCAAGCTTCTCACCATCATGACCTGCTGGAACCTTCAATCCCATCAAGATTGGAAAATCTTGACCTGGACCCAAAAGGGGTGTTTCTGTCACAACCGGCTCGCCCGTCTGGTAAGAACGGTCACGATTTCGATCATAATAAAAGGTGAGGGGATACCTCCCACTCTTTAACATAAAAACATCGCCCCCATTTCCCATGTTTATTAGCGTAACTGGAAGAAAATATAGGCTCTTGGCGGTTACATTCAGGACATCTTTCGGTCCATCCACACGAGCAGACGATATCTGAGATACGGCGACAGGGGGTGAAAGCTGCGTCAACTCTTGCCAAGAGGCATCTGCTGGAGAGAAAGAGCCTCGGTTGAGTATTTGAAGATTTGCGTCTACCCTTTCCCCTACCTGAAACGCAATTTCAATCTTTTGGGTGTTTTTTGCCTCAATTCTGGATAGACGCCACGAAATGGAATGATTTCCAGGATCGACTCTTTCTGCCAATGGAGAAGCCGAGAGAAAAACCAAGGCAGGATGGTAGACATAACTGACTTTCCCCCCCACCACATCAGAAGAAAGGTTCTTCAGAAGGAACGTGTACCGCACCTCTTCTCCAGGTCGCACATTGCCTTTATTCACCAGGTGTTCTCCCTGAAGAATCGGCCCGGCCGCCACGACCGTAACAGATTGAGCTCGGGTTCGATCAAAACGAGAGGCCACTTTAACCTCAAAGGTTCTCCGTCCGCCAATACCAGGCGGATACCGCACCCGCAATTTAACCCGAAAGGACTGATTGGGTTGAAGAGCTGGTGTAGCCCGTATCTCCTCACTCAACTTTCCTCCCTCGTCTGGGAAAAAAGCAGGCGCAAACTCGCCTGGGAATGTCGACTCCAGTGTAAACGCATCCTCCGCGTTCCCTGTATTGGTAACCATCATCTTAAACACAACTTCCTCTCCCGGGGCCCCCCTTTTTTCAAGAAGAGAAGGCTCAACTTGAAGTTCCGCGATCTGTGGAATAGCCAGGAAAAATCCCTCTGCAACAGCGGGTTGCTCCAAAGGAATTTTTTCAATCGGCTGAATCTTCGCAGGGACAGCGGGGACAGGAGCAGAAACCATTGGCGGAGAGGGGGCTTTCGGCGGTAGCGGCATATCCAGCTGTGGCACCCCTTTGATAGGAGGAGAGGAAACTAGGGGTATCGGCATATCGGACTGTAGCGCTTTTTTGATAGGCTTTAGCTCAAGTTCCGATTTAGCTGCGGGCGGCCCTTTAGAATCGAGAGTCTCAGCCTTTTGTGTGAGGGGACTCTTGGGAAACTCCTGTTTCATCCGCGAGATTATTTCTTTGTGTTTGTCCGCCTGATTGGTCTCTAAATAAGCGCGCCCCAGCCAAAAATAGGCCAAATCACGTACATTGCTTTTTGGGAACTTCTCAAGGATCTCCTTAAAAAGGGGAATTGCTTTCGCGGGATCCTTCTTCTCCATCCATCCATGCCCCTCATAAAAGAGGGCACCATCATCTTTGTCCACAGCCAAAATCGTAGCTGGAGAGAAAAAGACTGGAAATACCAAGGGAAAAACAAGAACAAGAAATTTTGTTACCATCAAGACAGGCCTCAACCCTCAAAAACCCCACGTAATGAACATAATTATTAGGACTAACCGTACTAAGGTATACTTCGTAAATTATTTGAATGTCGCATATTTTATTTTTTTTGTCAACAAAACGTATCGCCTAAAATGCCTTCGCTTTAATGAAAATGGCAGCATAACAACCACGTAAAAATGTCATAAAAGCTGTCTGTAGAAAAGCGGCACGAACCAGCCACCCGCTTAACAAAACAGCCCTCTTTTATTTTCAAAGCCCCCCGATTTGGCACCGAGTATAAAGGGAAATTAGAGGCCGGCTCTTTTGCCCCAGCCGGTGGCGCCCCCCTCCAACTTCTCCCAAGTTTCATTTGGTCGGGGCGACTGGATTTGAACCAGCGACCACTCGCACCCCAAGCGAGTGCGCTACCGGGCTGCGCTACGCCCCGAACCACTTAAAATTTGAAGGATATCTTCTAACTCTTTTCTTACGCTATGGATGGCTTTTCGCCGGACATCTCCCGAACCCCGGGGACGCAGATGCAAAGCCAGTTTCTTCCTCGCCCCGGCAATGGTTAGCCCCTCATGGTATAGCAATTCTTTTATCTGTAAGATAAGGTCGATTTCTTTTTTTAAATAAATACGTTGATTCCCTCTGCTTTTCCTGGGATGAAGCGATGAGAACTGGCTTTCCCAAAACCGAAGGACATAGGGCTCAAGCCCTGTTATCCGACTAACCTCGCTGATCTTATAAAAGAGTTTCTCCTGCATCACGGATTTACAAATTTCTTAAAAACCTTACTGGGTCTAAACGTAACAACCCGGCGAGGAGCAATCGCAATCCCTTCGCCTGTTTTTGGATTTCTCCCTTTCCTCTCATTTTTTTGGCGCACAACAAAATTTCCAAATCCGGCAATTTTTACGGTCTCTCCCTTCTTCAAAACTCCCTTAATGACATTCAAAACGGTCTCCAGAAAATCTGCCGCCTCTTTTTTTGACATACCCACCTTCTCAAAGAGATTATTCGCAATATCAATTTTTCTCACGGTTACACCTTCGCTTCCATCGTCATCAGATAAAACTCCCCGAAGAAACTACTCTATGATCTGTCGTAGGCACCATAATTCTCTTATAAATACAATAGGTTGCCAACGAAGTCAAGCCACGAATTGACTCACAAACAATGCGTTTGTTATTCTGCCGACATGAGAATATCCAAAGAACGCGTCTTGGCCATATCGAGATCATTGGTAGAAAACCTGCTTAAAGAGGGCCTGATCACGTATCAGGCCAAAAAAGAGTTACTGGTTTCAAAAATAGAATCGACCGCGATTGACGAGCTTCAAGTTGAAGACCGCCTTAACGCAGAGGTCAAGGAGATTATGAAACGCTACGAAAAAGAGATGGAAGCCAAAGGGACCGATTATCAAAAAATGTTCCAGATGGTCAAAAAACAGCTTATCAAAGAGCGCGATCTGATCGTATAAACATATGGTGTTAAGCGAGGACAAAATCAACCATCTTTCCCATCGGATATTACAAGCCCTGGAGAAAGATCCCGCCGTAGAACAAAAAGCAGAACGGTCTGCAATCCTCCGGTCGATTAAGCGGGTCATTTTAGCATCTCTGTCTCAAGATGATGTCATTGACGCTCTCATTCGAAAGAAGCTCGGCTCCTACACACGCGCGATCGTAGAGGGAAGCTCTGAATGGGATATCCTCTATCACAAGATGTTTCAGGAAGAGATGAAAAAGAAGGGGATATCGTGAAACAGCCGCGCTGGTACTGCCATTCGCAGGTTGCTGAAAAAGCCATTTAAGGGATTGTAGAACTCTGACAGAACGATATGGTTAAGCTCCCCCGTAAAATCTATGACGAGATGATCTCTCATGCCAAAGAAGCGTCTCCCAACGAATGTTGTGGGCTACTGGCAGGAGTGGGCATAACTGTTTCAGATATCTATCGAATCCAAAATCTCCCGCCAGACGATCCAACAATACTCGCCTTAGCTGTTCCCGCGGACCGAAGGTTCCGCTATGTGATGGATCCAAAAGAACAATTGTTGGCATTCAAAAGGATGCGGGAGAAAGGAACCGTGATGCTGGGAATCTACCACTCGCATCCTCACTCACCCGCCTATCCCTCTGAAACCGATGTGCGCCTTGCCTATTATCCCGATGCGCACTATCTGATTGTCTCCCTTAAAAAGAGTGACGCTCCCGTGGTTCGAGCGTTTTGCATTGTTGAGCAAAAGGTGATAGACGACACGCTTGAGGTATTTCCCTCAACGTAAATTTAAGAATCGTTTAAGATTTCCCCGTTTTGGGGTTCTGTCAACTCCGAGCAACACCCCTTCCTCTTCTGTCGCCAACCAGACAAGGCCGTCTGCCATTGGCAGCACATCGTTCACCTGACGCTCGTAGACCCCACCCCCATGAAGGTGCGCGTGATGCCAGCTTTCTCCCCCATTCGCGCTAACGTAAAGCCCGCTGGTCGATCCGATGTAGAGCACGTCGCGATCATCAGGATGGACCACGAACGATATCATACGCCCTTCACGAGGGGGCGTTCCGGTCTTCATCCAGCCGGACTGATCACCCTTCCATATCCCATCATTCGTTGCGGCAAAAAGTCGACCCCTGTCCCGCCAGGCCAAGAATTGAAAAGGGGATGGGGCTGTCACCTTTTCCCATTGGCCAGCCGACTTTATCCAGACAGCATCTGAAACAACGGCCAGGACTTCTGCCCCATCGAGGGCCAAGGCGGTCACAGGGCCGGGGTCAACCGGCTCAACCCTCGTCCAGCTCTTTCCGTGATTAGAAGAGACAAAGAGCCCCGCTTCCGTGCCGGCATAGACGTGGCCTGCCTTATCAATGCCGATGGAGGCCACCTTCCATGGAAGAACCCATTCCACCGGATCCCATCGATGACGGCCAAGCTGTCTTTTATAGACCCCGCCATCAGTCACAATGTAAATAAAGGTGGCGCCCCGCGCCATGGTGCGCACCGAAAGATTCACCAACCCAACATTATCGGCGATCCAGAGATTATTCCGACTCCTGAACATCCCTTTTCCATCGGTTCCAACCGTAATCCCTTCTTTATCGTAACCAATAGTCTTCACGGGAGAAATCAGCAATCCCTTATGAAGCGAACGCCACGGGGCGCCCCACCTTCCAAAAAAAAGTCCGCCGCCGGTGCCGGCGTAGAGATTCCCCGACTCATTAACCGCCAAAGTGTGGATCTGCAGATCGGTCATCCCTTCATGCCAGGGAGACCAGAGTTCCCCATGATTTTCACTATAAAAAACTCCTTCTCCTGTTCCGGCATAGAGGAAACCCCGCTGATCCGCTACAAGGGCCCGTATAGAAAGATTATTGAGCCCCCTATTGACACGATTCCACTGCGTCCCGCCATCCTCATTTCGAAAAACGCCGGCGCTCAATGTCCCCGCAAAAAGCGTTCCATTTTTTCCGATGACTAATGTCCGAACAGTCCGCTCTTCCATTCCCTGATCATAAAATCCTCGGCCCCACTCCCGCCATTGATCCTCTCCAGGTTTCCTTTTAAAAATTCCCCTCCCTTGTGTAGCGGCATAAAGAACGCCGTCTTTGTCCGCCACGATACTGCGCACCAGAACACTTCCCATTCCTTCATTGAAAGGGACCCAATGTCCTCCCTGATCATGGCTGGTATAGACCCCCTGGCCTGTTCCCGCAAAAAGTTGTTTCGTGGGGAGTGCGGCCACGACATGGACCTCTGTATTTTCCAGGCCCAGATTGGCCGACGACCACTGGCGTCCGTCATCATGGCTTATGAAAAGTCCCGCGCGGATCGTTCCCGCAAAAAGAAGCCCCTCTTTCACCCGCGTTATATTCAATATGAACTTATCATTTAAACCGATATTCGCCGGCACCCAATGTGCTCCTCCATCCTCGCTTCGGAAAACGCCCTCTCCATACGTTCCAACAAATAATGCTTGATCCCTACCGGCGGCAACGGCCTGAACCACGCCGACTCCAAACGGCCCCCCGGTATGATAGAGGGTGATTCCTGCGCCAGGAGGATGGTAATCGGGACGCTGCTGGATTATTTTGACAAACGGGATGGGAGCAGGATTCGGTTTCCTCGAGAAGACGAAGAAACCACCCACCACCATTGCAGCAAGAAAAATCGCGCCTATCTTACCTCTTGTCATCCCCCGCAGTCTCCTGCCTCTTCATATCCCCCGTTCCCAAAATGCGAACCGCCACAATGCCAATCTCATAAAGACAAATCATCGGAACGGCCATCATACATTGGTTAAAGATGTCCGGTGTCGGCGTAAGAATGGCTGCGATGAAAAACACGGCCAAGATAGCATATTTTCGATGCCCCGTCAGATTCTCTACGGTCAGCAACCCTATTTTTGACAACAAGATCATGACAACCGGAAGCTCAAAAATCAGGCCGAAGGCGATCAGAAACTTCAACACGAAATCCACATACATTGAAATGGAAATTTGAGGCGTAAGCCCGCTCTGCCGTCCATAATCGATCAGAAAACGCAAGGCAAAGGGGAGGGCAACGCTATAACAAAATGCAATTCCAAGGAAAAAAAAGAAGACGGCAAAAATCAGGAACGGACGATATTGTCTGCGTTCTTCTACAAGCAAGCCGGGAGATACGAATCCCCAAACCTCATAGACGATAAAAGGGAGTGAGCAGAGGAAACCGATGAAAAGGGCAATCTTTAAATCGGTCCAAAAGGCCTCCGCCGGTGAAAGGAAAACCAGGGGGGCATCCAGGAGGCTGTGAAACCACGATACCACCTCGGCAGACAAATAAAAGGCACTACAGAAGAAAAAGAAGAGGACAAAAAGGGATTTTATGAGGCGGCGCCGAAGCTCTCGGAGGTGTCCGCTGATCGGCATCGCTACCGCATCTTTACCTCCGATCTCTTTCACCCTCGTCGAACCCTTCCTGAACTTTTAGCCCTTTTTGTATTGGATCGATCTCCTTTTCAAAACCGGTGCGGAACTCTTCGCTCGCCCGTCGAATGACATAAACCCCTTTTCCCAATATCCTGGCAATGGCAGGGAGTTTATCGGGCCCGAGTATGACAAGGGCCAGTGCCAACAAAAATATAAGCTCCGGAACGCCGATGCCGAACAATGTCTCCCCCTGAAGTTGATCTCTCTTTACGCAGAGGGAAGGTCGGTTGGAATTTTCCCTGTTTTCTCTGCACCGATATAGAGACGGACCATCTCCATCATATCGTCTTTGGCCGCCAGTTTCTTTTTCTGGAAGATTTTCTTCTGAACTTCCTCTTGCGGTGTTAAAATTTTCTTTCGATTCATTTCTTGCAGTATCTGATCAAATTCAGCATGTTTTTTCTCAACACTCCGAAAATGTCGATTTTGTTCACGCAAAACATCAATAACCCCTTTTATCTCTTCCATAGGTCCTACCTCCTTAAAATCCCTGACATGGTTCATTAACGAACGGTATCGCCTCCTTGTCTCGCCTGAAAACCTGTCTTCTCTGGTGATTTAAAGAACACAATCAACACCATATTCGAACACCAGGGCATGCTCTGTCGGTCTATCGTAATAGTTCGGGCGGCATCCGACTTCCCTGAACCCAAATTTTCTATAAAGGTTCTGGGCCACCAGATTTGTGGCGCGAACTTCCAGCGTGGCCTTTCGAGCCCCGCTTGCCTGACCGATGCGCATCGCAAAACGAATCAATTCCCCCCCGATACCCTGCTTACGATATGCGGGATCAACCGCCAAGTTCATCACGCTAAGGTCATCGAAAACGATTCTGAAGATAATGTACCCGACAATGCGGCAAGACTGCCTCTCCCTTGCGACGTACGATAATGAAAAGGGGGCATCTGCCAGCTCGGACAGAAACATTTTTTTCGACCAGGGAGCAGAAAAAGACGCCAGCTCTATTTCCATGACACGTTGAATATCGGCCTTCGTCATTTTTTCAACAGATGTTAAAAAATATCGGGTCTTCATAAATCTTTATCCTGTGAGGCGCTACCTCGGCACAAACTCCGCTGAAGCAACCGTCATGTCGTCTGGAAGTGCCTCATGGGGTAGCACCGCTTCCCCTTTTAAGAACCGTGTAAACCCCATCTCGGCAACGAGCGATGCCATGGGAGGCTGTAAGGCCGAAGGAGGAAAGAGGGCTTTCCCGCCACACGCCTCTAAAACGGTCTCCTTATATTTTAAAACTTCCCCCCCTACAAATAATACCTCTTGTTTAAAAGATCCAATTTGACACAGCGCCTCTTCCAGAGACGAGGTCGTATCGGGACGAAGACGAAGCGGGCTCCCCTCGCGAGGATCGAACAAGGCCCAATAAACTTCTTTCCGTCTGGCATAAAGAAAGGATGCGATCAGGGCCCGGCAATAAGGAAATGCCGCCGCCATCGCCTCGAGTGTGGGGACCATGACCAGCGGTTTTTGGGAACCCATCGCAAGCCCCTTGGCGGTTGCAAGACCCACACGCAAGCCGGTGTAAGAACCCGGACCACACGACACGGCAATGGCCGCAAGATCGGTCAATGCGGTCTGGCCTACCTCTAAGAGGTGATCAATAGTACAGAGAAGCCGCTCGGAATGACGAAGCTGGATATCAAACCGACACTCCGCAATAAGCCGCCCCTTCTCCATTAAGGCCGCTCCCCCGGCCATGGTAGCCGTTTCAATCGCTAATATCTTCATTCACCCTACTTTCCTCAGACAACTCTCTTATAACGCTCCATCCTGGGGGATCAGGGCGACCTCCGTAAACTGTATGGCCACCCGCTCCTGTTGGGTTTCCCACTCAACAACAAATGGAATATCCTGCTGCCCGATCCTGCGATAACGATCCATCGTGACGACGGCACGCAACGCACCGGCCGGATCAAATGTCTCCACCTTTTTGACCCAGAGCGCACTTCGCTCAATCCAGACCTTTTTCTGAAGAGACGCCTTCTCCTGAGGAAACGCTACGAGTGAAAGAACAAGAAAGTCGTCCGTTTTCTCCAAAACTGGAACATACGGGGTTATTTCTGGAATACCGGCTCGCTTTATCCAATCCAGAAACTCGATTGACCCAAACGGCGCCTCTTTCTGCACAAGCTTTTCGAAGGCGTCACGGCTTAAATGAATTGCCTTGCGTTTTAGCGGAATTGTCAAGGAAGCGGTTGACGGGGTTATTGTAAAATCAAAAAGCGTTCCGCCCAACAGATCAAATCCCTCAACTCGAATCTGGCTATGCCCGGAGAAGAACGCAGCTTTAAATTTCTGATAACCCGATCGCGGGGAGGCGACCGTTACATTGGCGAGACCCTTAAACCCTTTTATTCCGTCCAGGCGATTCTGGTAAAGATGAAGCAGATCCTGAAGCGAGACCTCTTTTTTAATGGCCTCCTGCGGCAGATGGAAGGCGCACCCCGTTAAAACAACCAAAATCACCCACCCTGCCGTATGGGCCAGTTGAGGCATTCTCATATCACCTCCAGCGCCTCTGCCACATGGGATACACCCACCATCTTCATGCCGCCTTGAAACACCGCTTCCTCTCTTAATGCCTGCTCATTGCGCCTTGGAAGAATACACCGTTTAAAACCGAGTTTTTCCGCCTCCCGTACCCGTTGGCCTATCTGTTGGATCCCGCGAACTTCACCGGCCAGTCCCACCTCTCCAACGACAACGGTATCTGGATCAATCGGCCTTTCCCTAAAACTTGAGGCAATAGCGGTCAAGACGCCAAGGTCTATTGCCGGTTCGTCAATTTGTATACCGCTGACCACATTCACAAAAACGTCAAAAGAAGAGAGTTGCAGACCTGCCCGCTTCTCTAAAATAGCGAGAAGGAGCGAGACCCTGCTTGGATCAACGCCTAACGCCATTCGCCGTGCCGTGCCGAAATAGGAGGGAGAAACCAGCGCCTGAAGTTCAACCAGGATAGGACGGGTCCCCTCCTGCGCCGCAACAACGACGGAACCAGCCGCATCCCTGGGCCGTTCCGCCAAAAAAAGGCCGGAGGGGTTATCCACTTCCAGCAGGCCCGAACCCTTCATTTCAAAAACACCGACCTCATGGGTGGAACCAAACCGGTTTTTCACAGCCCGAAGAAGGCGATAAGAATGGCCTTTGTCGCCCTCAAAGTAGAGCACCGTATCGACAATGTGCTCCAGGACGCGGGGGCCGGCAATCGCCCCCTCCTTGGTCACATGCCCAATCATAAAAACAGCGACATTGGATCGCTTGGCATAGTACATGAGTTGCGCGGCCACTTCCCGAATTTGGGTAACGCTTCCAGGTGCGGAGGTCAGCTGCGACGTGTAGACCGTTTGGATGGAATCGACCACAATCGCCAAAGGTTTTATCTCTTCCGCCTGGCGAATGATGGCCTCGAAGGACGTCTCCGTCAAAACATAGAGATAGTCTGAGACGATACCAAGACGGTCGGCCCGCATTTTAATCTGGGCAGGCGATTCTTCCCCGGACACATAGAGAATCTTCCCACGGCCACAACCAAGGGCATTAACCGACTGGAGAATCAGGGTTGACTTGCCTATGCCAGGGTCGCCGCCAATCAGCACCACCGACCCGGAAACCACCCCACCGCCTAAAACCCGATCCAGTTCTCTTAAACCGGTCTTAAAACGGGCCTCTTCTGCCAGGTTTATTTGAGAAATCGGCCTGGGTTGGGAGCCTTCTCCATTTCCCGAAACCTGCGCCACCCATCGTTCATGATCTTCGGAAGGCTGGCACTCTTCAACCAGCGAGTTCCATGTTCCACAATCAGGGCATCTTCCGAGCCATTTCTGGGACTTAAAACCACACCCCTGGCAATAAAAAACAGTCCTTACCTTGGCCATGATGCCCACCTGAATTTAATTTTAATCGTCAGGTACAAAGAAAGCAAACTTTAGATGGACAGGAGCTGCTTACCAACAGGTCAAACACCTATTGCGATGATGGAAAGGGGAAGAAAAGCCCCATGACACGGACGATAGTGTGATTACGTTCATGGGGCATAATTTGGTAGGTTTGGTTTCCAAAAAATGCAACTGCCATGGCCTGAACTTCATCAAGCCCAGGCGGGCCTAAGCGCCGGGATACGTGGAGCTGATACTGTCCGCATTCTTCGCTTCTGTCGATACCCTTGAAAAAAACGACATCAATCCCACACAGTGTCGCCCGATGACAATCTCGCGGCACCTCGCCATCCCAACAGATTTCGACTTCCGCGGTCTCTTTCAGTAAGAGAATTTTCTGGCACTCCCCATCTGTAAAATGGAGCGTTCCCTGCCGCGCCGATGAATTTTTCACAATGGCTTACATACCGAGATGTTTTTTTAGAATTTCCGCCTCGGCAATTTTGGGATTGGAGGCCCCTAACTCCTTGGCTTTTTTAAACGCCTCGGTCGCCTCCTGGTGTTTCCCCTGGCCATCGAGGGAGACTCCCAGGTTAAACTGGGCCTCCGCAAAATTTGGGGCCGCGGCAACCGCCTCCTGAAACATCGGAGTTGAAACATCATAATGCCCCTGCACAAGATGGTCTACCCCTTCATTGTTTTTTGCCGCCGCGGTTTGATTGCCCATATCCGAAGGGGACATCAAGGCCGGAATTTGACTTCCTGATCCCCCGCCTCCGGAACAGGCAGCCATCAGAAGCACCACCACTATAAACAATCCCATATTCTTCATACCGTTCTCCTTTCATCACAAACAACATCAGTCAGTTCAAAGACGTCTGAGTATAGGCAAGTAGTTCCCGGAATGCAAGAGGACGTATGGAAAGTGTAGCAGATAGGTATAGGGACAATACGTGCGAGGTAGTGTGCGAGGTATTCCTTACTTGCCGTATTACAGGTAAGGCTTGCTTCTCTTAAAATGTCTTCGTCGAGAGCGGGAGATTTCGTTCGGACAGTGCATTGGTACCGTTGCCGTGGCCATAGAGTAAGAGGCCATAGAGCAAGATGTCTTCCTTTCATGATACAATTAAACCTGCTCTGATAAAGCAGGGGCGTTTGCATGGAACAGCTATTCCCAGACATTTATACCTGGTCGTGGTATTCAGAAGAAAAAGGAATTCATTTTAATGGACACCTGTTAGTAAGCGGAGACGAACGCCTTTTAATTGATCCCCCCCCGATCTCTTTTGAAGATCAACAAGACCTCTCTGTAACCGGCATTGATAGGATCATCCTGACCAACAGGGACCATGTCAGAAGTTCCATTGAATATCGCACCCTATTTTGCTGTAAAATCTGGGTACCTTCGGCAGACGCCGATGAAATGGACACCATAGACCACACATTTAACGATGGGGATACCTTTCCGGGGGGGCTAAAAGTGGTCTCTATTCCCGACGGCAAATCTAAAGGAGAATCTGCCCTCTATCTTAATCGGCATGGCGGCATTTTCATACTGGGAGACGCACTGATTGGGAGACCAGATGGGGAACTTAGCCTCCTGCCGGATAAGATGTTCACCGATGTCAAAAAGGCGAGAAAAGGACTGTTTAAACTCCTGGATTATTCTTTTGATGCCGTTTTAGTCGGGGATGGGAAATCGATTTTTTCTGACGGAAAGAAGGCGGTCGAACGATGCCTTCAGGCGATAAAATAGCCGCCGTGACAGCCTCCTCGAAGACAACCGATGAAGTTGGACATAAACGTCCGCCGGATAAGAACCTAACCGAATCCCAAAAATCAAAAAGCCTTCGTTTTGCCATTGGTGATGGCGTTTTCTCCGCCCTGATGACCGGATTTGGGGAAAACTATATCGGGGCCTATGCCGTCTACTTATCTGCAACCGATCCCCAGATTGCCCTGATCGCTTCACTGCCACAGTTCCTGGGCGCCCTGTTTCAATTTCTTTCCGTATCGATTCTCAATATCCTCAACAGGCGAAAAACAATTATTCTTTTGGGAGTAACAGGCCAGGCAGCAACATGGCTCATGATCTTTGCAATCCCTCTATTTTCTTCTAAAGAATACGGCTTTCTATGGCTGATCGGATCGGTCATCGCCTACCACGTGCTGGGCGGCCTCGCCACTCCCTCATGGAACAGCTTAATGGGGGACTTGGTTGATCCCAATCAACGGGGCACCTATTTCGGAACACGAAATCGCTGGATCAGCGTTGCGAACTTTAGCGCGATCTGCGTGGCCGGCATGATTCTGCACGAAACTGCAAGGACGAATGACGCCGCGCTTGGATTTGGCAGCATTTTTTTAACAGCCGTTCTAGTCCGACTCATATCGGCATCTTATATCGCGCGGATGACAGAACCCCAATATACGCCCCGTCCGGAAGATGATTTTTCCTTATGGCAATTTATCTGTCATGGGAGGGAAACCAATTTCGGAAAGTTTGTAACGTACACCGCCCTGATGCACTTTTCGGTGATGATCTCCGGACCGTTTATCACACCCTACCTGCTTCGTGACTTGAAGTTTAGCTATCTTCAATTCATGTTTGCTACAGCGGCGGTTGTCCTGGCCCAGTTTCTGACACTGCAACTCTGGGGACGTTTTGGCGACCGATTTGGAAATAAGAAGATTCTGACCATCACAGGCCTGTTTTTATGCATGATTCCGATCCTCTGGTTTTTTGCAAAAGATCTCTATGCCGCCATTACTATTCAGTTTTTCGCCGGCATTGTGTGGGCTGGGTTTACCCTCTCCATGGGGAATTTTATATTCGACACCGTCTCTCCTCCCAAACGGGCGCAATGTGTTGCGATTTACAATTCGGCAAACGCGATTGGTATCCTTCTCGGGGCAACGCTTGGAGGCTTCCTAAGTCGATACCTCCCTGCTGAAATTTCTCTGGCGGGTATTTCTGTTCAGCTGATTTCCAATCTCCAGCTTTTATTTTTGATCTCAGCGGGCTTTCGGTTGCTTGTCTCGATGAAGTTTCTGCCAGCGCTCCGAGAGGTGCGTGATGTCCGGCCATTGATCGCAAAAGAGCTCTCTACATTCATTGTCCAGATAAATCCCCTTTTTGGCAGAAAGGCAGACGAGGAATAAATGTGCCCAACCCCACGACACAATCGTTGTAGATACAAGCACGGCCAGGACGCTTTACATGGTTTTTGTCTGCCCGTATAATGAAAATTGGAGGTTGCCATGCTTCCCATCTATGAGGATCCGGTCATTCGCTGTTTGGTTGACTCCTATTTTAAGGAGAATGAGGCGGCCCGGATGTACGATAAAGAATGCGGGCGGCAAGGGCGGCCGTTCATTATCGATCACATCACCATACGTTGCCTTAATATTGATCATCGCGCTGAGGAGTTTTTAAAAAAAGGCTATCTCTATCAAAATGAAATCATAGAATATCCTGAACAAGGATGGTGGGCAAAAGTCTTTAGAAGGGACGGGTATCCTGCCCTATTTATCGATCAGGCCTATGACGATGAAAGAGGCAAAATGAGCATTATTCCACAATGGGTCGGAAAATTTGGTGACCGGGTGCTGCACCATGCCGCCATTTTGGTGGAAGATATCGAGCGGTCGGTCAAGATTCTGCAACAGGTCGGCGTTGAGTTTTCCGGAGCGATTGTCGGAAATCGCGGCACGCGTCTTCGACAGATATTTACAGCCTCCGAGGTGCGCGACGGAGTTGCCTTTAGCGTTTTGGAACTGACCGAACGAAACGGCTACGACGGTTTCTATCCGGAACAGGCCGACAGCCTGATGCAGGCGTCCATTAAGCTTAAATCAAAATAAATGATTAAGTGCCTGCTCCATACCCGCTTTCGTGTTTCAAACCTTGAGGAGACGCTCCATTTTTATACAGAGATACTGGGGCTGAAAGTCATCAGGTGCCATGCCTCCCCAAGGGGCTCGAAGTTGGCCTTTTTGTCGGTTCCGGGAAGCTCGGAGCAGATTGAACTGTGTGAATACCCTGCCAGCGGTCCGGTGGCGGTACAGGAAGACCTTGTCCACATCGCCTTTGAAGTGGATGATCTTGACGCAACCCTGGTCTATTTAAAATCGATCGGCATCCCCATCACCGACGGCCCCACCAGTTCTTCTTCTGGAAATCGGTTTGCCTTTATTGAAGCCCCCGACCGTTACGAGATAGAGTTAATCGAGCGGAGTCCGCTACCAGACTGACAACAAACATATCCCGACTTCATCATCCAACAACCGATAGATTAAATCCAGGCTTTTACGATTGTCGCCCCAGCAGCTTATATTCAATGCTGTCAACGAGTGCCTGCCAACTCGCTTCGATGATATTTTCGGAAACACCGACTGTCCCCCATGTCGTCTCGCCATCTCCCGATTCGATTAAGACACGGACCTTTGATTCCGTCCCGGCGCCGGCCGATAAAACACGCACCTTATAATCGAGCAGCTTTACATCGGACAAAACGGGATAAAATTTTTCCAACGCCTTTCTCAAAGCATTGTCGAGGGCATTGACCGGCCCGCTTCCAATGGCCGCTGTATGTTCCACCTGACCGTTGACCTCAACCATAATGGTCGCCTCGGCCAAGGAATCTTCGCTCTCTTGCCTCTTCTCTACAATCACGCGAAAACCGACTAGCTTAAAGAACCGCTTGTGTCTCCCGAGCGCCTTTTTCATCACCAGTTCAAATGATCCCTCCGCCCCCTCAAACTGGAATCCGCGATGCTCTAAATCCTTTAAGTTGGCCAAAATTTCGTCCAGCCTCGGATGATCCGCAGTCAGGTTGATCTTATATTCCCTGGCCTTCTCTAACAGATTGCTGCGACCACCATAATCAGAGATCAGGACGCGTTGGCGGTTGCCTACCTTCCCGGGCACGATATGCTCATACGTCTCTGCCTTTTTTCTGACGGCATGGACATGGATGCCCCCCTTGTGCGCAAAAGCCGCCTCTCCTACATAGGCCTGATGTTTATTGTGAGGAAGATTTGCAATCTCGCTGACAAAGCGGGAAACGTCAAAGAGATGCTTTAATTGTTCATCAGATATGCAGTTAATATTCATTTTTAGCTTTAGGTTTGGCAAAATAGAACAGAGATTGGCGTTGCCGCATCTCTCCCCGAATCCGTTCACCGTTCCCTGCACCTGCTCGATTCCACACTCCACGGCTGTCAGGGCATTGGCCACCGCCATTTCAGAATCATTATGGGTATGGATGCCTAACGGTCCACGAAACGTCTTTCGAATGACTGTCAGGATTTCCCGGACCTGCCAAGGCATCATGCCGCCGTTGGTATCACAAAGGACCAAACACTCTGCCCCGGCCGCTTGTGCCGTCTCCAACGTCTTTACGGCATACTCGGGTCTCGCAAGATAACCGTCAAAAAAATGTTCCGCATCGTAGAAAACCCGAATCCCTTTTTCCTTAAGATATGAAACAGAGTCGGAAATGATATCCAGATTCTTTTTTAAGGTAATGCCTAACGCATCAAAAACATGCAGATCCCAGGTTTTTCCGAATAGCGTGACGATTTCGGTACCGGCATGAAGCAACGCTTGGATATTGGGATCGTCCGAAACCTTGTTGCGCGATTTTCGTGTGGACCCGAAGGCCACCAACCGCGCCGATTTCAGCGACACCTTTCGCATCTCTTGGAAGAAGAGGACATCCTTTGGATTGGCGCCGGGCCACCCCCCTTCAATAAAATGGACGCCGAGATCGTCAAGTTTCTTTGTAATCAGCAATTTATCTTCGACTGAAAAGGAGACGTCTTCCGACTGGGCTCCATCACGCAAGGTTGTATCGTATATTTCAATTCGGCGCATTACTTCTCCTTGTCTTACCTTTTCCCTTTGCTGGAGGCAGGAGACCGACTTTTGCGACCTGGAACGCATCATGAAGCGTTCGAACGGCCAGTTCAGTATATTTGGAATCGATCACACACGAAATCTTGATCTCCGACGTGGAAATCATCATAATATTGATCCCCTCTGAAGCAAGGCTGGCGAACATGCGGGCCGCCACGCCCGAGTGGGAACGCATCCCCACACCTACAATGGAGACCTTTGTGATGTTCTCCATCAGGAGGATATCCGCCACCCCCATCTCTTCCGCCAGCTTGGATAAAACCTCTTTTGCCCGACGGGCATCCCCCCGAGGCACGGTAAAAGAGATATCGGTCAACGCCCCCTGTCCCACATTTTGGATAATCACATCTACCGATATATTTTCTTTGGCAATGGCGCCGAATATCTTTGATGCAACGCCAGGACGATCAGGCACACCAACCAGCGTGACTTTTGCCTGATTCTTGTCATAGGCCACACCCGAAACGACTTCCTGCTCCATCTCTGGATCCTCCTTCGTTACCAATGTCCCTTCACTGTCATTAAAACTTGACCGCACACGAACGGGAACCTGATATTTCATCGCAAATTCAACCGACCGGGCATTCAGCACCTTGGCCCCCAGACTTGCCATCTCCAACATCGCTTCGTACGAGATTCTGGAGAGTTTTCTGGCGGAGGGGACAATATTGGGATCGGCCGTATAAACACCATCCACATCCGTAAAGATATCGCAGAGATCGGCGGACAAGGCCGATGCCAGGGCAACCGCCGTTGTGTCCGAACCGCCGCGTCCCAATGTGGTCACATCCGATTTTTCGTTCACCCCCTGGAAACCGGCCACCACAGGAATCACCCCTTCAGCAAGGGCCGCCTTAATCCGTTCGGCCGTCACCGCCTTAATCCGCGCATTGGTATGCACATCATCGGTTAAAATCCCAATCTGCCTTCCGGTCAGCGACCTGGCATAAACACCCCGCTCGTGCAGGGCCATCGCAAGGAGCGCAATGGTGACCCGTTCACCTGTGGAGATCAGCATATCCATTTCACGTTCATCGGGATAGGGGGTTACCTCGTGCGCAAGCCGAATCAGACGATCGGTCTCCCCGCTCATCGCCGAAACGACCACCACCAGATCAGATCCTTGTGCACGCGTCCGAATAATTCGATCGGCAACCTTTTTTATCCGATCAATACTCCCAACCGATGTCCCTCCATACTTTTGTACAATCAAACCCATGGCGTTGTAAATCTCATCCCAAAGTTCGACACTTATACCCTGCTGCCGTCCCTTAAAATCCCAAAACCTTCAACACGTCAGACAAATTCGCCTTGACCGTCACCGGTTTCTGCGAAACCTTCAATGAAGAATCGGGATCCTTTAACCCATGTCCCGTCAACGTGCAAACGACCGTACTCCCTTTCTCCAATAGACCCGCTTTATTCAGTTTAATTACACCGGCCACCCCTGCTGCCGAAGAGGGCTCGCAAAATATCCCCTCCAATCCGGCAATCATCCGGTAGGCCTCCACAATTTCATCATCAGTCACCAGATTGATCTCGCCCTTAGACGCCGCAGCCGCTTCCACAGCCGCTTTCCAGCTTGACGGATTGCCGATTCTAATTGCCGTCGCCACGGTTTCTGGCTCCTCAACAACATGTCCCAGAACGATCGGGGCCGCCCCCGCCGCCTCGAATCCCATCATCTTCGGCAATGAGGCCGTTTTGCCTTTTTGATGATACTCCCGATATCCCATCCAATACGCGGTAATGTTCCCGGCATTGCCGACCGGAAGAAAGTGATAATCAGGGACTGATCCCAGCTGGTCGCAAACCTCGAAGGCCGCGGTCTTCTGACCCTCCAGACGATAAGGATTCACAGAGTTGACCAGCGTGACCGGATATTTCTCGGCCACCTGTCTCACCAAGGCCAGCGCCTCATCAAAGTTTCCTGCCACCTGAATAACCTTGGCCTGATGGATCATCGCCTGCGCCAGTTTTCCCAGCGCAATCTTCCCTTCCGGGATAAGGACATACGCCTTTATTTTCCCTCGGGCGCTAAACGCCGCTGCCGAGGCCGAGGTGTTCCCCGTGGATGCGCAGATGACCGCTTCGGCCCCCTCCTCTTTCGCCTTCGATATGGCCAGCGTCATGCCGCGATCTTTAAACGATCCGGTCGGGTTTCCCCCCTCACACTTCAAATAAAGGTTGATTTCGGCATGGATCGCCGAGGCAAGCCGCTCTGCCGAAATCAATGGGGTATTCCCTTCAAGAAGGGTCACAACCGGTGTCTGATCCGTCACCGGAAGAAATTCCCGATAGGCGTTGATAATTCCGCCCCATGCCATCTATGGGGCCTCTCCTGCCTCGGGCCCTTCCACACGGATGAGCACGGTTGGTTCCGAAACATAGTTCACCTGATTCACCTGGCGGAGGGCCTCCTGTACATCCCGCTCCCTCGCCCGATGGGTCATCATCACCAGGGGAACGGCCCCCCCCGCCTTCCTTCCCTGCTGTATCACGGATGAAATACTTATTTGGTATTGTCCCAACACGCCCGATATCTTCGATAAAACGCCGGGCCTGTCTTCCGCCGTGAACCGAAGATAGTAAAGACTCTCGATCTCTTCTACCCGCTTGACCGTCAGCGGCGTTCGCGACATTTGGAGAAACGATGCGGGCGGAACCCTCCCTCCCATTGCGTCCCCCTTGATTATATTTCTTGCGATGTCGATCAGATCGCTCACCACGGCGGCGCCCGTTGGAATGGCCCCTGCGCCGGGACCATAAAAAAGGGTTTCGCCCACCGACGTGCCGGCAATATAAATCGCATTGTAAACGCCGTCCACTTTTGAGAGAAGATACTCTTTTGGGATCATGGTCGGATGGACGCGGGCCTCAATCTCCCCATCAGCCAGCTTGGCAATCGCCAGCAGCTTGATCTTGTATCCAAACTCCTCGGCAAAGAAGATGTCGAGCGCGGTCACCTTGTCGACCCCCTCCGTGTAGATATCCTTTATGGAAACAGGGGTCCCAAAGGCAAGATTGGCCAGGATGGCCAACTTATGAGCCGAGTCGGCCCCGCCAATATCGAGGGTCGGGTCGGCCTCGGCATATCCCAATCGCTGCGCATCAGAGAGGGCCTCGGAAAACTGTTTTCCCTCGTCGGTCATTCTGGTAAGAATATAATTGCATGTCCCGTTGACGATCCCATAAATGGCCGTAATGTTCTCCGCTGAAAGTCCCTCCTTCATCGCCCTGATAATCGGGATCCCTCCGCCGACACTCCCCTCAAAACCGATATCGACTCCTGCGGCATCGGCGGCGCTGAAAATCTCCTCGCCATACGCGGCCAGGAGGGCCTTGTTCGCGGTCACCACATGCTTACGGTCACCGATGGCATCCAGGAGATATCTGCGGGCGGGATCATACCCACCCATCAGCTCAACCACAATGTCAATTTCCGGATCTTTGATGATTCTATTCGCATCGGTCGTTAAAATGGCCTTCGATATGGCAACACCGCGGTCCCGCTTCAGATCGAGGTCGGCAATCCCGGCAATCTCAATGGGACAGCCGAGCCGGCGGCGGATTAACTCCTGCCGTTCGACCAGGATTTTGACCACACCGCTTCCCACCGTACCAAAACCGATGATACCGACCCTTACAGCAGACCGCATCACCCGCCACCCTTTTTTAAGATCTTTCGAATTCCCTGAATCGCCTGTCTCGTCCGATGCGCATTCTCAACCAACGCAAAACGGACATAGTCATCGCCATATTCTCCAAAACCAATTCCGGGAGAAACGGCCACCTTGGCTTCAACCAAAAGGTGTTTGGAGAATTCCAGCGATCCCATTCTTCGAAAAGCTTCCGGGATTTGCGCCCAGACAAACATGGTTGCCTTCGGCTTTTCGATCTTCCATCCCACCCGGTTCAATCCGTTCACCAGGACATCCCGGCGATGGCGATAGAGGTCCACCATCTCTTTGACGCAATCCTGTGGTCCATTCAGGGCCACAATCGCGGCAATTTGAACCGGCTGAAAAATGCCGTAATCCAGGTAGCTCTTTAACTTGGTTAAGGCGCCAATGATCTCCCTGTTTCCAACGCAAAAACCAACCCGCCAGCCTGGCATATTATAACTTTTTGAAAGGGTAAAAAATTCAACGCCGACCTCTTTTGCACCCGGCACCTGAAGGAAACTCGGGGCGCGATAGCCGTCAAATGCCAGGTCGGCATAGGCCAAATCATGGACCACAATCAAATTATTCTCTCTCGCAAAATCAACAACTTTCTTAAAAAAGTCGAGCCCAACCACCTGTGTGGTCGGATTGTGCGGAAAGTTGATGATCAGCATTTTCGGACGCGGCCACGCCTGTCGGGTGGCAGTCATCATATCCTCAAAAAAGTCCCGCTCCGGGCGAAGCGGTATGGAGCGGACCTCCCCTCCCGCAATGATCACGCTATACGGATGAATCGGATAGGTCGGGCTGGGTGCCATTACCACATCGCCCGGGCCGATCGTCGCAAGGGCCAGATGCGCAATCCCTTCCTTGGAACCGATGGTGACAATCGCTTCCTGATCAGGATCAAGCTCAACCGAAAAATTTCTCTTATACCAATCGGTGATCGCCAAGCGCAAACGGGTAATTCCACGCGAGGCGGAATACCGATGATTTTTGGGGTTCTCCAAGGCCTTGATCGCCTTACTGACAATATGGGATGGGGTCGGCTGATCGGGATTCCCCATTCCAAAATCAATAATATCTTCGCCTTGATGCCGCGCCTCCATCTTCATCGTGTTGACGATATTAAATACGTAAGGGGGAAGCCGTTTTATTCGCGAAAAATCGTACACAATTACTCCCAACTAATTAAAAAACTTGAAATTTTTAACATTCTATTTTAAACTGGCAGCCATGTCAAATGCGCCAATCACAGCGCACAAATATAAGCATGTCTGTCATGAACAGACGCCAAACGGTACAAAGCCACGATCATCGTCCGTTGTTTCTCACATGCGCCATTTCGGATTTTCTGTCATCGTTTTCCATCTTTAAGCAAATTGGCATGCGAATTGACAAATTAAAATCATGCTAATTAGAGTGTCTCTACCGTCTCGCATATCAATTTCCGGTTAAAGAAACATGTCCTCTTTCATCCGTTTCCTTTCACGCATGATATTTTTCCTTATCCTGCTTCCAGTCGCCCTGCCGGTCCCTTCTGATGCGGCCTCTGAAGACGAAGAGAATACCATCGCCATTTACGAACGGGTGAACGCAAGCGTCGTCAACATCACAAACATCGCCGTCACCTACGATTTTTTCCTAAACCCGGTTCCTTCTGAAACAACGGGATCCGGTTCAATTATAGATAAAAAAGGATACATCCTCACGAATCATCATGTGATCCGCCACTCGGATCGTCTGGAAGTCACCCTCTCTGATGGGAGTAAATGGCCCGCAAAACGGATCGGCGCCGACCCACAGAGCGACCTGGCCATTATCCAAATCGGCGCCCCTCCAGAGAGGCTCACTGTAATGCCGTTCGGGAGTTCAGATCACCTTCGTCCCGGACAGAAGGTTTTGGCCATCGGGAACCCGTTCGGCCTGGAGCGGACATTGACATTAGGCATCATCAGCTCTCTGCGCAAATCGGTTAAGTCAGGGGAATTCGAGATGGATGAGGTTATTCAGACCGATGCGGCCATTAATCCTGGAAATTCCGGCGGCCCGCTCTTAAACTCCGACGGGAAGATGATCGGGGTGAACACGGCTATCTTCACCCCGTCAGGAGGAAGCGTGGGAATCGGCTTCGCCATTCCGATGAACAATGCCAGAAAAATCATTATGGAACTGATCACAAAGGGCTATGTCTCCTATCCCTGGTTGGGGATCGATTTCCAGGTCCTCATCCCGGAATACGCCGAAGCACTCTCCCTCCCCGTCTCACGGGGCCTCCTGATTGCCAGGGTATTTCGGGGAGGGCCGGGGCATCTTGCCGGAATACGCGGGGGGAAACACAGGATCGAGGTTGGAAATGCCATTCTGATTGTCGGCGGCGACATTCTGGTTGGAATGGATGGGAGTAAAATCGAATCGGCCGATGATTTCCATCGCCTGATGAAACAGAGAAAACAGGGTGAACGGACCACCTTGACCGTTTGGCGGGGCAAGACAAAAAAAGAACTCGCGGTCACACTCGGAGAACGTCCCCGATCGTAACATGGAATTCTCACGCCTTGTCCACTACTTCCATCGGATTGAAGAGACAACCAAGCGGCTATCCATGTTCGATCTCCTGGCAGAGCTTTTTCGCGAGGCCGATGTCGCCGAAACTGACAAAATTATCTATCTGGTGCAGGGCGAACTCCTTCCCCCTTTTCACGGAATCAACATTGGGATGTCTGAGAAATATCTTCTTCGGGCCATTGCAAAGGCAAGCGGAATAACCTTAGACGAGGCTTCAGACCAATACCGACGCATGGGCGATATGGGGGCGCTTGCGGAAAAATATACCTCCGGCGAGGGGAGAGGCCTGTCGGTCTGCGAGATCTACCTTGCAATCGATCGGATTGCGGCGATGGCGGGAAAAGGGAGTGTCGACCGTAAGATTGACGCGGTCTGCGAACTTCTGGCCTCCGTTTCGGCGATGGAATCCCGGTATCTCATCCGATTTCTGTCGGGAAGGCTAAGACTCGGCGCGGGCGATGCCACCATCCTGGAGGCATTGGCTCTTGCAAAAGGAGACCGCGCCTATCGGCCGCTGCTGGATCGGGCTTACAACCTTACCTCCGACCTGGGGTACGTGGCAAAAACCTTTTTCCAATCAGGCGAAGCGGGAATTGGAAATATTTCGGTACAATTGGGATATCCGATTCGCCCCGCCCTCTGTGAGCGTGCCCAATCGCCGGAAGAGATGATCGAGAGGATGCAACGATGTGTCATTGAAGTTAAATATGACGGCTTCCGCTGTCAGGTCCATAAGGATCGAAACGGGGTAGCCATCTTTTCAAGAAACCAGGAGCGCACCACGCCGATGTTCCCGGAGATCGTCGAAGAGATCACCCGGCGACTTCCAAACGAGGAGATCATTTTAGAAGGAGAGGCACTCGCCTACAACGAACAAACGGGCGACCTTCTTCCGTTCCAGACCAGCATCCAGCGTAAACGTAAACATGGCGTTGAGGCAATGGCCAGACAATATCCCTTGAAATTCTATCTGTTCGACCTCCTCTATTTCAACGGAAGCGATTATACCAAGTATAGATATACAGACCGGCGCGAAAAACTGGCGGAAATCCTTCAGAGGCACCCCGTGCAAAATCCCGTCATGATGCTTTCCGAAGCGATCGAAACGGACGACCCTAAAGTCATCCGGAATTTTTTCGACGCCGCTGTCGAGCGGGGACTCGAGGGAATCATCGCCAAGCGGCCCGATTCCCCATACACTGCCGGTTCGCGCAATTTCAACTGGATTAAACTGAAGCGAAGCTACAAGGGAGAGCTTGCCGATTCGGTCGACCTTTGCATCATCGGTTATTACGCGGGAAAAGGCCATCGCGCCCAATTCGGAATCGGGACCATTTTGTGCGCCGCTTATGATCCTGTCTCGGATTCCTTTAAAAGCCTTACCAAAATCGGCACCGGATTTTCAGAAGAGGAGTTGGGGCAGATGAAGGGACTCCTCGATGAAACCGCGTCTTCCACCTGTCCCTTAAACGTCGATTCAGCGGTTCTGCCCGATGTCTGGATCTATCCCAAACATGTCGTGACGGTAATGGCCGATGAAATTACCCGCTCTCCCAACCACACCGCCGGAAAAGACGCCGAGGGAATCGGCTACGCGCTTCGGTTCCCCCGTGTAATCGGCTTCATCCGCGCCGACAAACGGGCCGAAGACGCCACCACCGTCCCGGAAATCATTCGGATGTTTGAAAGACAAAAGCACGTCAAGACTGCGTCTTAACCAACCATGATCCAGCAATCCGACGAAATCGTCTTCAAGACATCCGGGCGGGCGCTCTACGACATCACAAAAGAGGTCGCAAGCTGGGTAAAAAAGCAGAACATCCAAACGGGTCTTCTGACCCTCTATATCCCACACACCTCGGCCTCTCTGCTGATTCAGGAAAACTATGATCCTGAAGTGTTGCGCGACCTGGAGCGATTTTTCAATCGACTGATCCCACAGGGAGATCCCCTCTTCCGCCACACAACCGAGGGATCGGACGACATGCCAGCCCATGTCCGTTCCGCCCTAACCGCCACCACCCTTTCGATTCCGGTGAGACGCGGCCAGGTTTCTCTCGGAACCTGGCAGGGGATATTCATCTACGAGCACCGCACCGCAGGACACGTCAGAAAGATACTGTTCCATCTGATGGGTGAGTGAAACAACCCAAAAAAATGTTTTTGTGGCTTCCGGGTTTAAATGGATCTTTGTTTGAGTTAGGATGGTCGCCACAGAAGGAAGGTGGCAGCCATGGAAGACCGGGTAGGTATGCGTAGGACCGAAATAGGCGGATTAAGAGCGGTAGCAGTGTTATCGATTGCAATTACTCATATCGACAAGACACTTCTGCCGAATGGTTACCTTGGCGTCGATATCTTTTATGTGATATCTGGATTTGTTATCACTCAATCCCTGCTCTCGCGTCAGTACAGTTCCTTTAGGCATTATATCCTCGGTTTTTACCAGAGACGAATAAAGCGGTTAGTCCTGCCCTTTTCCTTTGCATTGCAATGACAACCCTATTTGTATGGCTGGTTGTTTCACCAAAATCACCCCTCTCCTGGGTTTCCCCCCGGACTGGAGTGGCAGCCCTTTTTGGCCTTTCCAACCTTTATCTCGGAAGACAGGCTGTCGATTACTTTGGCCCTTCAGAAAAATTAAATCTTTTTACCCATACATAGTCTTTGGGCGTTGGAAAACAATTTTATTTGTTGTTTCCTCTTCTCCGCTGGTTTAGTGGTCTGCCGCAAAAAAGAACAGGGGCCTTCAGAAGGTTTTCTTTAATCATTAGTGTAACCGGAATCGCTTCGCTTATATCCTATATCTGGTTGAGCAAGACAAATCCAGTCATGGCATTCATCATGCCGACGCGTTTTTGGAAACTTGCACCTAGGTGCCGGTGCGTACATGGCACTGATGCGGTCATAACAAACAACGTATACATGCCACAAGTCAGTATCGTATATCATACTGCTCTGTATTTGTTAAAACGCCATCTGGAAAGTGGATCGCTCATTGTAAGAGAGGCAGCAGCGCCTCCGGAGATGCTGGTTCGCCCAATAATCGGCCGGAAACCACATCACACTGGACGGCCCGCAAGAACTCCAGCTGCGCTTCTGTCTCAACCCCTTCGGCAAGGACCTTTATCTTGAGGCTATGGGCCAATCCGATCATGGCTGAAATCTCTCTACTCGAACAGTCGTCCGTCATCTTCCTCACAGAAGAAGGTGTCAACTTTAAGATATCGATCGGGAAAGGTTTTATAAAATACACCGGAGGAGAGAGGGCCCCAAAATCATCGACGGCCAGTTGCACCTCCAACCGTTTCAGTTCTTGCAGGGTCGCGACCGCCACATCAGGATGCTGCATGATTCCGCAGGGAAGTTCTAGCACCAAACTGCGTTGAGGGATACCCGTTTCTTTTAATACCCTGAAGATAATCTCGGCGATATTTTTTTGTTTGAACTGATGCCCCGAGAGATTCACCATCACATAGAGCGGGGCCTGCAGTCCGATGGAACGCCACGATTGACCTTGGGCACATGCGACACGGAGCGCCCATTCTCCAATCGACGCCATCAATCCCGTTTCGTCTGCCACGCGGACAAATTCGTCGGAAAGGGGCAAACCGAGATTCGGACGCTGCCAACATAAACAGGCCTTCACGCCAACGACTTGACCTGTCGCAAGATCGATCTGCGGCCGATAGCGCATTGCAAACCCCTCCCTTTCTAACGCATGCCGCAGCGCATTTTCCATCTCGAGTCGGCAAGAAGCGGCCACGTTCATTTCCGCCGTGTAGAACTGATAGTTATTTCTCCCGCGTTCCTTGGCAAGATACATGGCCGCATCCGCATTTTTGATGAGGGTTTCGACGTTGTCTCCATCCGTCGGATACAGCGCGATTCCGACGCTGGCTGTTATAAAACGCTCACGGCCGGAAAGAGAAAATGGACGGGCGATGGCATCAAGGATCTTCTGCGCCACCCTGGCGGTGCTTCCGATTTGTGTCATGTTGGCGAGCATGACTGTAAATTCATCGCCTCCCAGACGGGAAACGGTGTTACTCTTGCGAACGCAACCCAATAGCCTTTCGGAAACCGATTTAAGCAACTTATCTCCGATAGCATGTCCCAGGGAATCATTGATAATCTTAAATCGGTCCAGATCTATAAACAAAAGGGCCACCTGCCTCTTATTCCGTTGGGCAAAGACCATGGCTTGGCTGAGGCGTTCATAAAGCAAGGTGCGATTGGGCAGACCGGTCAGGACATCATGCAAGGCCAGGTAATGAAGGCGCTCCTCCGCCCTCTTTCGTTCGGTAATATCTCGAAAACTCGACACCCTCCCCACCGGCCTTCCATCGAGCATCTGTGGTTGTGAAAATCGCTCAAACACCCGTCCATCTTTAAACTCAATTAAATCAAAACCTTCTGACAACGGCTGAGCATAGAGCTTCCTCATCTTCGATAGAAACTCCTCCGGCCGTTTGAGCTGATCCAGAATATATGCCACCCATTTTTGGTGCTCCCTTATCTTGAGAACTTCCGGTGGAATCCGCCACATTTCGACAAACCGGTTATTGACACTGGTTATTTTTCCGTGAAAATCAACGACAAGAATTCCATCTGCCGTCGATTCAATCGTTGATAGGAGGAGCGATGCCGTACGTTTTCTCTCCTCCTCGCCACGCTGACGTTCGGTGATGTCCCTTAAAATAACGGTATGAAATAGGTCCCCTCCTACTTCCACTTCAGAAACGGACACCTCGATAGGGAATTCCCTCCCATCGGCCCGGATTCCTTTCGTTTCAATCGGTTCTGATGCTGGGCCCTCCTTTTCCTCCGGGGTCGCAAAAAACCATTTCGACCAAAAGGGGATAAAACGATCGAGCGGTTGGCGGATCGCTTCATCTGCCGGACAACAAAACATTTTTTCAGCCGCCGTATTAAAAATTGAGACGCGCCCGCTTGCGTCAATAGTGATAATCGCATCCATGGCGGAGGCGATGATGGAAAGCAGCCGTGCTTCAGACTCCGCCAACGCCTGTTTCGTGCGCACCTGCGTCAGGACACAGTCGACCGCTTCAGGGAGATAATCAAGATACTCCAGGGATTTGGTGACAAAATCACTGACACCGGCACGCAGCGCATTTATGACCGTTGTCTCATCACCCTTTCCCGTCACCATGATCACCGGAATATCGCAGCCGGTCGCTTTCAATTCTTTATAAAACTCCAGGCCTGTCACGCCATCGGGCAGACAGTAATCCAAGACAATCAAGTCGATCCCGCCATGCAGGATCCGCTCTAACGCCTCTTTAGGTTCAGCAATCGTCACCACACCATATCCGGCCCGTTTAAGACGAATCTGCTCCAGACGGGCGACACCGGGATCGTCCTCAATCACCAGGATCGTCTTCGGCTTTGCATCAGCCATTACATCTATCCATTCCTGTAAAGGTTTACTTAAATGGCAAGAGAAGGCTCACAACTCCTCCTTTTCCGATTGGTCAGAACGGTTATCACTTGCAGAAAGAGCCAAAAACGCCTGATCCCTCGGAGAAATCATCATAGCCCACTTCCGCTGAATGAGAATATCCTTCGTCATCTTTGGCCATCAGGATTGTCACCGATTGTGTCAGCATCGCTCGTTAACGTCAGGACAGGGGTTGCGCAGGCAATCTCACGAAGAAAGTACTTCCAGCCCCTTCGGTCGATTCCACCCAAATATCCCCTCCATGCCGATTCACAATACGGCGAACAATCGCAAGCCCAATTCCGTTGCCTTTAGCAATCTCGGGGTGAAACCTCTGAAAGAGATGGAACAGCTTGGGTCTTGCCTTTTCAGGAATACCGACGCCATTGTCCTTCACATAATACGTATGGAAGCCGTTTTCCCCTGCCTCCGCGCCGGCGGCAGCCTGTAGATGGCCAACCTCGATAAAAACCGGCCGCTTCGGATCGACATAGGCCATCGCATTTCCGATGAGGTTTGCAAAAACCTGTTCAATCGCGGTGGGGTCTCCCAGGGCGAACGGCAAATCGTTCAGCGCCACCTTCGCCCCCCGTTCGGAGATCGTCATCTGCATCGAGGCCAAGATGCGGCCGATCATGCCGTTGAGATCAAGCGGCTCGGATCGATATTCCACCCTGCCTTCTCTGGATAAACGTAACAGCCCATCAATAATGTTACTTACCCGTCCCACAGCTGTCTGAATAAAACGGACCATTCCTGTCATCTCATCAACGAGGGCCAGACCGCGCGTTTTTTCAGCCGCGGGCAGGTTGCTCTCCGTAAAGATTCCCCGGATATCCTGGCTGACATAGCTTAACTCCTTGCTAAAACCAACCAGGTTCAAAAGGGGGGAACGAAGATCGTGCGAAACGCCGTAAAAAAACATCTCATTTTCATCGTTCTTGCTTAATAATTCACGATTGGTCTGGGCCAGCAACAAATTGGCGGCATTCAGCTGGGTCGTCCGATCAGATGCCTCTCTCGTTTTCTCCTGGAGGCTATCCATCAGTTTATTAAATACTCTGGCCACAGCCCCCGCTTCGGTCTCCGGTTCAACATAAACCCTCTTCGAGAGGTCATGGGTTTGATGGATACCATTAATATCGTCCGCCAACTTGTGCCAGAAGGTATGGACACCATGCTCCGAAACGTTCAATCCGCTCTCTTCGCTCTCGGGGCTTACCCGCAGCGGGTAGAAATACCGGTCCATCAGTTTCATGATGAGCCATACGATAGCGAAGGTGTAAATAAAACAGACCGTCATCCCAAGCATCTGTACCAGGATCTGCCGGACGCGGCCTCCATCCGTCAAGAACACCTCTTTTGCAAACAGGGCGACAGAAAGCACGCCCCACATCCCGCAACCCAAGTGCACCGGCACAACCCCGATAGCATCATCGACGCGGAATCGGCTCAGCAGCGCCCCGACGCGATTAACGACCACCCCCGCTATAACACCAATTATCAATGCCGACACCGGAGAGACAAAAGGACAAGACGCCGAAATTGCAACCAGCCCGCCCAAAAGACCGTTTAGAATCGCCCCCAGATCAAGTTTTTTTTTAGTCTTTTCCGCCCAGGTCAAGGCAAGGGATGAAAGTGCCCCTCCGCAGGCAGCCAGGTTCGTGTTGATGAGAATAATCCCTATCCTGTTTGTTAAGGAAAGGTTCACGCCGCCCGTCATTCCAAACCATCCGATCCAGATGAGCCCCCCTCCAAAAACGCTTAACGGAAGATTACTGCCCCAAATTTTATTGACCGTTCCGTCCAGATTATATCTTCCCATCCTCGGTCCAAGAATGGTGAGGCAGGCAAGTGTGGTGGCGCCTCCCACCATATGAATTACGCTGGAACCGGCGAAATCTTTATATCCCATCGCCGCAAGCCACCCCTGCGTCAGCCCGGCATCCCCTCCCCACACCCAATGGCCAAAAACGGGATAAACGAGAGTGGCCGTGACAAGACTCACACAGAGACACCCGCCGAAACGCATCCTTTCTCCCACGCCGCCCGAAATAACCGAAATCGCCACACCGCAAAGCGCTCCATGGAAAAAGAGGACTCCATAGACCCATCCCTCCTGGTCTACGAAAAAGTATTTACCGAGCAACCAACCATCCGTTCCAAACCATCCGGTTTGGCTTGTTCCAAACATTACGGAAAAACCGACAGAAAAGAAGGCAATCGTGGCCACCATGAAATTGACCATGTTTTTCATTGCGACATTGATGGTGTTCTTCTGGCGAACGGCCCCGACTTCTAAACAAAGGAAACCCGACTGCATCATCAAGACCAGCAACCCACAGACCAACAACCAGATCATATCCATCTGCGTATGAGACATAGGAACCCCAGACGGTCGATTTTCCTTCTTGGACCGTCTAACTTTACTTAAATGCCCTCTACTCTTTTCGCCACTCCGGACCTAAGTCCGTAATAATGTAGCTCCCCGATGTTTTATCTTTTTCGAGCACCAGAAACTTGCGTCTCTCGGCCTCTTCCAAGAGGAGGCTAAATGATCGAAAACCGTAATAGGATTCGTTAAATCCAGGTTTTCGTCTGCGTAGGGTCTGTTTGACCATCGATCCCCAGACCTTCTCCTTCTCTCCCCGTTCATTAAATATTGCCTCGGAGGTCTCTAACACCATCTGAACCGCCTCCTGTTTTTTGGCCTCCCGTTTTTCATCATCCATTCCGCCGATGACCTTGGCATTCGATGTCCTGGGGCGGCCTCCCCTCGCTTTTCCCTGATCCGTGCTCTCTCGAACGAGATCGTCATAAAAAACAAATTCATCGCAATTGGCAATCAGGAGGTCGGAGCTTGAGTTCTTTACGCCAACGACAATCACCATTTTATTGTTTTCACGCAGTTTGCTGACGAGGGGCGAAAAATCAGAATCACCGCTGATCACCACAAAGGTATTGATGTGCGACTTGGTATAGCAGAGATCCAGGGCATCGACCACCATCCGTATATCGGATGAGTTTTTCCCGGACTGGCGGATATGCGGGATTTCGATCAATTCAAAGGCCGCTTCGTGCATTCCCTCTTTGAACTCCTTATATCGATCCCAATCGCAATACGCCTTCTTGGAAACAATATTCCCTTTGAGCAAGAGCCGCTCAAGCACCTTCTTGATATCAAATTTCGCGTAACGCGCATCGCGCACGCCGATGGCGATATTTTCAAGATCGCAAAAAACCGCTATATTAGATGTGTTCTCTCCTGCCCCCATTCAAATTCCTTTCGTATTTCCTGTGAAAGAGGATTGCCCCTCCGGTTAAGGGCATGCTACAATGCGCTGCCTTTAATTAAGACCGCCCCGAGGATGAAGTGCGCTTTGGTATTGTTGTTTTTCCAGGATCGAATTGTGACGCCGATTGCCATAACGTCACCTGCGATATTTTAGGGGCGCCTGCCACCTATATCTGGCACAAAGAAAGAGAAATCCCGGACGTGGATGTCCTTATTCTGCCGGGCGGATTCTCGTATGGAGATTATTTGCGCGCCGGGGCCATTGCCCGTTTTTCCCCTATCATGGAAGCTGTGGCCCGTTTTGCTGGTGCGGGGGGATACGTCGTTGGTATTTGTAACGGCTTTCAGATTCTGGTAGAAGCAGGTATCCTGCCAGGTGCCTTTTTGAGAAACCGCTCTCTTAAATTTATTTGTAAGGCCTGCTCCGTTCGGGTTGAAAACAACCGGACCGCCTTTACATCTCTTTACCACTTCGGACAAGTCCTCTCGCTGCCGATTGCCCACGCGGAAGGGAATTATTATATGGATCAAGCCACGCTGTCAAGGGTGGCACAACGGGGCCAAATCCTATTGCGGTATTGCACCAAAGAGGGAGAAATTTCGGACGAGGCCAACCCCAATGGCGCTATCTTCAATATCGCCGGCATCTGTAACGAAGCGGGCAATGTCCTCGGCATGATGCCCCATCCCGAACGGGCCGCAGATCCCCTATTGGGCTCCGAAGACGGGATCAAACTGTTTCAATCACTCCTCCTGGCGCAGGTCCATGGCTAACCCACACCCATCTCACACACTCACAGATGATGAATACAAAAAGGTCAACGAACTTCTGGGGCGAGAGCCGAATGCCATTGAGCTTGCCCTCTTCTCCGTCATGTGGAGCGAACACTGCAGTTACAAAAGCTCCAGGTTTCACTTAAAACGTCTTCCAACCACAGGGGAGCGGGTTATCGAGGGCCCTGGAGAAAACGCGGGGGTCGTTGATATTGGAGAAGGCTTCGTCGCCGTTTTTAAAATTGAGAGCCACAACCACCCCTCTTTCATCGAGCCGTATCAGGGCGCCGCAACCGGCGTGGGAGGGATTTTGCGGGATATCTTTACCATGGGGGCAAGACCGGTTGCCCTTCTTAACTCCCTTCGCTTTGGTCCGCTTGACTCTCCTAAAAACAGATACCTTTTCGAGCAGGTCATCTCGGGGATTGCCGGCTACGGCAACTGCATCGGTGTGCCGACGGTGGGCGGCGAAATTTATTTCAATGAGACTTATTCCAATAATCCGCTCGTGAATGTCTTCTGTCTGGGAATCGCCAAGAAAGAGGAAATCGTTAAGGGAAGGGCTGCGGGATTTGGGAACCCCGTGATCTATGTTGGATCCAAGACGGGGAGGGACGGCATTCATGGCGCTACTATGGCCAGCGCTGAACTCTCCCAATCGGCCGAAAAACGGCATACCGTCCAGGTGGGCGATCCTCTATGCGAAAAACTCCTTCTTGAGGCATGTCTTGAGCTGATGGGCAAAGGTGGCCTGATTGGAATTCAGGATATGGGGGCCGCCGGTCTTGCCTGCGCCGCTTCCGAAATGGCCCATCGGGGAGGATGCGGCATCGAGATTGACGTATCCAAGGTGCCCCTGCGGGAAGAAGGGATGACACCCGATGAAATCATGATTTCCGAATCACAAGAGCGGATGCTCGTTATTGTCCAAAAGGGATCGGAAGCTGCCGTTGAAACCGTTTTTAAAAAGTGGGACCTCGATATCGCGATCGTCGGAACCGTCACAGATGATTTACTCCTAACCGTGAAAGATCAAACAAAGATTGTGGCGCAGGTCCCTGTCGCGGCGCTCACGGCAGAAGCGCCTGTTTATGAGCGGCCGATCGCCACCCCCTCCTTTCATGAAATGTTACAGGGATTGAATCTTTCGGCCATCTCTGAACCGAAGTCCTATTCGGACACCCTCCTTGCGCTGCTCGGTTCGCCTTCTCTTGCAAGCAAAGAATGGGTCTATCAACAATACGACCATATGGTGCAAACCAACACCCTCATTGGTCCAGGCGCCGATGCGGCGGTTATACGAATAAAACACACCAACATCTCTCTCGCGGCAACCGTCGACGGAAACAGCCTCTACTGTCTTTTGAACCCCTACTATGGCGGGGCCATTGCGGTGGCGGAAGCGGCTCGAAACCTTGCCTGCGTCGGTGCAACGCCGATCGCCCTTAGCGATTGCCTCAATTTTGGCAATCCGGAACGCCCCGAGGTGATGTGGCACTTCGCCCTCTGCCTGGAAGGAATCAGCGAGGCGTGCAAGGCATTCGGCCTCCCCATCATCAGCGGCAATGTCAGTTTCTATAACGAAACACGGGGACTCGGCATTTATCCCACTCCGATCATCGCCATGGTCGGACTCATCAATGGTCCTTATCTCGCCTCTGGATTTAGAGGGGAGGGAGAGAAAATCATTCTTATTGGAGAGACACTCGAAGAACTGGGCGGAAGTGAATATTTAAAGGCCATTCACACCCAGGAGCGCGGCTTTCCTCCGATTCTGCACTTTGAAAGAGAGCGGGGCGTTCATCAAGTCGTGCGAAAGGCGATCAAGGAAGGACTACTTACATCGGCACACGACTGTTCAGAGGGAGGTCTTGCGGTTGCGCTTGCTGAATGCTGCATCTTGTCGCCTTTCTTGATGGGTGCGGCGATTGCGGTGCCATCCCAATCGATCCGGACAGACGCCTATCTCTTTGGAGAGTCGCAATCGAGGATCGTGGTTACCGTAAAAGAAGGGCATTTGCAAGCATTAGAGACACACTTGAAAGAAGCGAGCCTCCCCTTTAGCCTGTTGGGAACGACAGGAGGGACATCCTTGACAATAACGATGGGGGCACAAGAACTGATTCACCTTTCCGTTCGGGAAATGCGGGAAGTCCATCGAACAGGGTTGACACGACATGTCGGAAGTTAGACCAATGCGAGAGCAGAGCGATAAATTTCATGAAGAGTGTGCCATTTTCGGTATTTATGGACACCCCGAGGCCGGGAATCTCACCTACCTCGGCCTTTATGCGCTTCAACATCGAGGGCAGGAGGCAAGCGGGATTGCCACCCATGACGGCCATGCCTTCTATCAGGAAAAAGGGATGGGTCTCGTGGCCGATATTTTCTCCCAAGATCGCTTAAACCGCCTGAAGGGGCATGCCGCGATCGGCCATAATCGTTATTCAACGACCGGCGACAGTGTTTTAAAGAACGTCCAGCCGGTGATGGTCGAGTATGCCCTCGGGACCCTCGCAATGGTCCATAACGGCAACCTTATCAATACAGACCTCCTGCGGGATGAATTGGAGGCCTATGGCGCCATTTTTCAATCGACCATCGACAGTGAGGTCATCATCCACCTGATCGCGCACTCAACCGAGGACCGGCTTCTATTAAGAATCATCGACGCATTAGAGCGGGTCCACGGGGCCTATTGTCTCATCTTTCTTTCAGAGGAGGGACTGATCGGGGTTCGCGATCCGTACGGTTTCCGCCCGCTCTGTCTCGGAAAATTGAAGGACGGTTTTGTGCTGGCATCCGAAAGCTGCGCCTTTGATCTGATCGGAGCGGAACTAATCCGGGAAATCGAGCCGGGCGAGGTGATACAGATTAACGAAAAAGGGGTCTTCTCGTATAAGCCGTTTCCAAAAACTCCCACGGCCCAATGTGTTTTCGAATACGTCTACTTTGCAAGACCTGACAGCTATATTTTCACACAACACGTTTATGGTATTCGAAAAAGGCTTGGGAAAGAGCTGGCCAAGGAAGGAGCAGTGTCAGCGGATATTGTCATCCCCGTCCCCGACTCCGGCGTCCCCGCCGCGCTGGGATTTTCAGAGGAGTCCAAAATTCCGTACGAAATCGGGCTTATTCGAAATCACTATGTCGGCCGGACATTTATCGAACCGCAACAATCGATTCGTCATTTTGGCGTGAAAATAAAATTAAACGCCATGCACGAAGCCCTGGAAGGGAAGCGGGTGGTGGTGGTAGACGATTCTCTGGTGCGCGGCACCACCAGTCAAAAGATTGTTAAAATGATTCGCGCGGCCGGGGCCAGAGAAGTTCACATGAGGATCAGTTCGCCACCGATTCTCTCACCTTGTTTTTATGGAATCGACACCCCTACCCGACAGGAGTTGCTTGCTGCAAACAAGAACGTGGAAGAAATCCGCGAATATATTACCGCGGACAGCCTGACATACCTCTCGATGGAAGGAATGTTTCGGGCGGTCTATCATTCAGAATCTGGAGAAAATTACCATTTTTGCAATGCCTGCTTTTCGGGAAACTATCCACTTCCCTTAACAGAAAAACAGCTACAGCTGCGCCTTTTTGAGGAAGGGAAAAGCTAGAGGGCCTTTTTACACAGCCTGCATTAAGGCCGCTCCTCCACCCAGACCACCCCTTCTTCTGTCGTCTCCTTCTTCCAGATCGGCACGGTCCGCTTCAACTCATCAATACAAAAGGCACAGGCTGAAAAGGCCTCTTCGCGATGTTCTGCACCCACCACAATCAAAACGATATTATCTCCAATCGGTATCTCTCCGATCCGGTGAATGATCACCGCTTCAATAATATGAAACTCTTTTATGGCCCGCTCCCGAATGGTCTCAAGCTGTTTTTCGGCCATGCCAGGATAGTGTTCGAAGGCAATCGTCTGAATCTCTCTCCCCTTTGAAAAATCACGGCCCACTCCCAGAAAAACAGCAATACCTCCGATCCGACGGGAAACCCGCTTTACCTTCTCCACTACCTCCGTAACGCTAAAATCTTCCGTCTGAATCCGAATCGCATCGCTTAACATATTTCACCGATACAACCACCCGAAAAAGGAGGAAGCAGGGCAACCTCATCCCCCTGCCGCATGATATACTGACCCGAAACGAATTCCTGGTTGACGGAGGCAAAAAACCTTCCTTGCTTTCGCGCCTCCAAAAACCGCGGATACCTCTGCCCCAACTGATAAAGCAGTTGCTCCAACGTCGTCCCTTCGTCAACGGGAACCATAATTTCGCCTTCTCCCACGATTTCTTTTAATATTGCGAAAAACTTGATCTTTACCATAAAGTACTAATTATAACTTATTATAAATACTATATTTATAAGTATCTGTAAAAACTTACAGTATCATGATTCATGTCCGTAGCAAACCAAGGTGCCCCGTTTTCTTGTTTTAATTCTTTAGCATCAAATACTGGCGCAGTGCGGCTCCGTTCCTCCGCCATCCTGTAAAATCTATCCAGTTGCAGAAAGGCCGACTCAACTTGGACACTCCGGGGATTTTGATAAGGACTTTAAAGGCTTTGGTCCGCCACGTAATAGGTGTCCCCAAGGGGATTCGAACCCCTGTTACCGCCGTGAAAGGGCGATGTCCTGGGCCGGACTAGACGATGGGGACAGAGGGCCGATACTATCCGAGGGGACTTACCCGTGTCAAGGAGACATGGGCACATCTGGGCACATCTGAGCACATCTGTTTACACAGGCCACAGGTGTAAGGCACGCCATTTATCATATAGGTGATACGGTTGGGACTTAATTCCGGAAGCCGTATGAAGGA
>SBBT01000176.1 GCA_005239595.1 Candidatus Troglogloeales bacterium
CCCTCAAATCCTCTCTCCGATTCTTTTTCCGGATTATGTTCACCGAGGGTCTTGATTTCATTTCTCGATGTAATACGCAACGGCTTCGGCGTTGTATCGCTATCCTTTCTGTTTTCAGCCTCGGTCTTCTATTCGGCTGTTCGGATAATGGCGGCGGTGGGGGCAGCAACCCTGGAGCCGCGACGCCTCCCGCACCGACCGAACTATCCAACCCCAACTTTTTTACCCTTACTGCGGCACAATCGGGGGTTGGAGCGGGTACAATCGTTTCCAATCCGACCGGGATTAATTGCGGCGCAAGTTGTGCGGCGGCCTATGCCCGTGGCTTAACAGTTACGTTAACCGCGACGGCAAACACCGGATCGTCTTTTCAGGAATGGAAGGGGGATTGTGTTGCAACCGTTCCCTCCATTACGCTGACGATGGACGCTAACAAAAGCTGTACTGCCGTCTTTAATCCTCTTCCCCCGTTTATAATCAGTGGAAACGCAACATTTGGAAAAAGGCTTGTCAATAACACGGGGCTAACCAACATCATTACCAACACGCCCATTCGCTTTGCGGACATTGAGGTTTTCAGAGAGGCGGGCGGAGCGGTTGTTGCCAGCGGAGATACTGATAAAAACGGTGATTTTCACATCGCCGTTCCCTCTTCTGAAATCGCAACACCGTTACGAGTTCGCGTCATGGCCCGGCAGGTGAACGCGATGATGAATGTGCGGGTTGTTGACGCGGTGGATGATAACGATTTGATTACCGGGGCCTTGTACGCGGTGACCTCCGACGCGCGAACCGGCCCACAAACCGATCTGCGGCTTCTTGCAACATTGGATAACGCAACCGGTCGACGGGCCGGTGCCTTTAATATCTTTGACGTCTTTATTCGTGCGACGGAGTTTGTAAACGCAACAACGCCTGCTAGGGTCTATCCCCCGGTGGTATTCTTGTTCAAACTCAATCTAAATAAAGGGGTTTTCTTCGTTGCCAAAACGGTTTTCCTGGAAGGTCAGGCCGTGGATGAGATTTCGATTGGAGACGCAGCCGCGGATACTAACGATTTCGATGACAGTGTGATTTTTCATGAGATCGGTCATTATATGATTCATAACTTTTCAAAAGACAGCTCTCCCGGTGGACCCCACAGTCTTGGGCAAAGACTCGATCCGCGGCTGGCCTTCAGCGAAGGGGCCGCGACCTTTTTTGGACAAGCGGTTTTAGGTGATTCGTTATATGTTGACTCTGGCCCTCTGGCGAATCTGACCTTTTCGGTAGAGACATCGAAATTGGGGATGGCATCGACCTACGAGTCGGAAGATGCGGTGAGCCAAGTCTTGTGGGATCTCTTTGATAGCGGCGGTTTATCAATCGATGCGGATCCCCTAGCGATGGGGTTTGCTTCCCTTTGGAAGAATGGGTTTGTTGCACTCCGTTCGCCGCAGGCGCGATTTGTCTATCTGCACACCCTGCTTGATCAATTAAAAACGGCCAACCTTCTCACGTCAGGAAATATCAATACGATCTCGTGCGCGTCCCCCCTTCTCGTTTGTGACCCACCGTTTAACAATCGTTTTACTCCATCACAGCCGGTTCCCTTTCCCGCACGAACGATTGGGGGAAATGCGACACTTTCTCCCGGCCCAAACTGCGTATGCACGGTGACGGTGCGGCCCGGTCAGGCAGCCCAGGAGACACTTGCCGAGGCCAGTGACTTTTATTTACTGGAGTTGCCCAGTCCGGGGACATTAACGATTACATTAACTGTGACCAGTCCGAATGCAGATGATCTTGATTTATTCTTATTGGAAGATGATCAGGGCCAGCCTGTCGTGAATCCTGTCACCGGGGCGACGGAGAGTGGAAATGAAACAATTACGACCGCTCTGCCTGCGGGGAAATATATGATCCACGTCAACGGGTTTTCAACGAAAGCCAGTGCGACCCAGTTGATTTCTTATACCTTAAAGACGATGTTTCAGTAAGGAGGATAATCGATGATCCGCCTGCGACAATTTGTAAGCCTTCTTTTCCTGCTTCTCTTTTTGCCAATGGAAGGACAGGCCACGCCACCCAAGGCGCCGATAGAGATGCGCCTAACCGGTCCCGCTCTCCCTGCGGTGGAGGCTCCTTTGCCAATTGTGTTGTCTGTTACGCCACGGATGGATGCTCCCCAACTCCGAATTTCCTTTCATCTTCCCGAAGGGGTTCGTGTTATCGACGGAGCGATCGAGCAGGTTGTTTCGATGGACGCGGGAGAGACGCGATTGTTTACCCTGACGGTGAATATTTCCAATGAAGGGGAATATCGGTTCATCGCAGGCGCGAGCATTGAAATCGACGCGCAAACGAAACTTTCAAGCAATGCCGATTTACTGATTACAATCGGCAAGCGAAACGAAAAGCCCACTGCGCCACCCCAAAAGCGATTCCGAACCAAAGAAGGGGACGCGGTGATGGAGTAGGGTTTGATGCGTCTTATTTTGTTTTTGGGGAAAATATCCAAACGATGGTGAGACGGTTAAGATGTCGGTTTCTGGTGAGAGAATTCGGCTGGGTTGAG
>SBBT01000208.1 GCA_005239595.1 Candidatus Troglogloeales bacterium
CTTGACCGAGTTGGCCGGCCCCCACGATGAGGGCATAACGTACGTTGTATCCTCTGCGCCTTAGAAATCGAAGGATCTCACGAAATCCCCACCGATTAACGGTCACGAACAAAGTGCTCATCCCAAAGAAAAGGGAAAAAACCGTGCGGGAATATTCAAACTGTCGCAGGAAAAAAGTTAGAGAAATGATGATCAGTGTGGAGAGCGCACACGCCTTGGTAACATCCCAGGTTTCCGCCAGGTGTGTTGAGATGCGGCGGGGGCGATATAAATCAAAAATGTTAAAAACGATTCCCCACGCCACTAAAATAGCCGGCAACAATGCAAGATACGGGTGAAAAGAAGGAACACCTTTGGTGAGGGCGATTAGACCGGAATGAAAACGAATTTCGTAAGCCAAACACCACGCAGCCGAAATTAGGACAAGATCGACAAGAAACAACAGAGACCTGAAAAATTCACTGTGTCTTTTAAGCATGGCGGAGCATTTTAACTGCTTGGTGTTTTATAACCATCAGCACTTTCTTAACTTAATTGTAACTATCCTTAAAAAGGTGTGTAAAAAGTGGAAAGGCGGCATTCATTTTTGAATCTGATGGAACCTTAAAACCTGCCCTGCAGCATGGGAGATAAGGATACGGTATCACGAAGGATCAAAACACAAAAGTTGATGAAGAATCAAGGACAAAAGTGAAGTTGATCCGTGGTTAGGCAACCAATGACACACGGTTCACGTGAGAGACATGGAAGAGATTGGTTTTCATAAGATCTTGGCGGAACTTGTACAGGCTGCATCTGACTAGATGCCGTTTCAATTCTGCACGCCTGTCAGTTCACATTAATACATGAAGCGCTACCAGCTTGTAACCCGATTCGTCAGTTCAGGAAATAGTGTGCTGGATTGGGGTGTAGGAAATGGTCATTTTTCTTATTTTCTGGTAAGAGCTGGGTACAGTGTCAGCAGTTTTAGGTTTGATGATTACCCAAAGGTTTGTGGAGCTCTTGCGTCGGAGTCTTATACCCATAGGAAGGAGAACCCAAGCGGCTCCATCTCACTCCCGTACGAAAATCAAGTTTTTGATGCTATTGTTTCGGTAGGCATGCTTGAGCGTGTGCGTGAAACGGGTGGCAATTCCATTGCCAGCTTGAATGAAATCTATCGCATCCTAAAACTCAAAGGGATGTTTCTTTGTTTCTATTTTTTTTCCGAATCAGTATGGTTGGATTGATGCAGTAACACGACTAATTGTCCGGTCGTTACATCACCATCAGTATCGCTATACCTCCTCCGGCATCTTGTCTCTGGCCGGGAGTACCGGTACCGGTTTTGAGGTCGCGCACTTAAGTGCTATGCAATCTTGCCGAGAAATATCTGGGGGTGGGGAGTACCCAAAAACCTTGGATCGTCGCCTCCGATGGTCCATCTATACGAAAAATAGACAACTTGCTGTCTCTGCCATTCTCACCCTGAGAATCACCTGTTTGTAGCCAAAAGCGGGCCTAGCCACATGACACATAAAAGGTTTTGGGAAAACCTGGCCGGTTGAGCGAGCTTAAACAATAAACCAAGCATCATTATTTAACCTGTTACCAACATTGGTTTCCTTGACAATCTATGGGCAATCGGGTAGATTTTTAGCATCCGAACCATGTAAAAAAGACACCGTTTCGCCTTGTTTTAAAACAAAGAGGTCTCTGATTGGATCGACCTTGGTTAAACTGTTATGAACCTGGTGTCTTGGCCCATCTTGAATATCCTTCCGTTCCGCTCTTTCAATTCTTAGCCGATTCGGCCAAAAAGAGCTCCGAGAAAGATGCGCTACTTTTCTTCGGAAAAGGGGTTTCCTATCGGGAATTGGAAGAGATGTCAAACGGTTTTGCCCACGCCCTGATAAAACTAGGGGTAACTAAAGGGGACCGTGTGGCCATCATGCTGCCCAATGTGCCTCAATGTGTGGTTGCTTACTACGGCGCGCTAAAAAGCGGTGCCGTAGTTGTCATGACGAATCCCCTTTATACCGAACGGGAACTCTTGATCCAATTGGCCGACTCGGGGGCCCAAATTATTGTCGCCCTCGACCTCTTTTATCCGAAGATCGAGGCAATCAAAAAAGAGACTGCGCTAAAAAGTCTTGTTTTAACATCGGTTCAGGAGGCGCTCCCCTGGTTTCTAGGTCTCCTTTACCCAATCAAGGCGAAAAAGGACGGTCAGTGGATCCATATCGTAAAAACGCCGCCTATCTATGACATGGGCGAAATGATCAGGGGGATGCCGTCGACTTCCCCAAATATAACGGTCATCCCAGATGACCTGGCCTTACTGCAATATACGGGGGGAACTACCGGCTCTCCAAAAGGGGTCATGCTGACACACAGAAACCTGGTAACCAACACGCTTCAATGCCGAAACTGGATGCCTAATTTAAAGGAAGGAGAAGAGATTTTTCTCTCCGTGATTCCTTTCTTCCATGTCTACGGAATGTCAACCTGCATGAATCTGGCTATCTATTTGAGGTCCACGTTGGTACTTCTTCCTAAATTTGTCACAAAAGATGTCCTTTCTGCCATTAAGAAAAATCGCCCAACGATCTTCATGGGTGTCCAGGCGATGTATGTGGCGATCAATAATTTTCCCGGGATAAACGCCGACGACCTTGGCTCCATTCATACCTGTATTTCAGGGGCCGGGCCGCTTCATCTGGAGGTTCAGCGGTGCTTTGAGGCATTAACGGGCGGAAAACTGGTCGAAGGATATGGGCTGTCCGAGACCTCTCCAGTCACCCATGTAAATCCGATGCGCGGAAAGCGAAAGGAAGGGAGCATTGGGCTTCCCATTTCGGATACCCTTGCCAGGGTCGTCGATTTGGAAACAGGGACAAAACCACTGCCGGTTGGAGAATCCGGAGAACTGATCATACAGGGACCGCAGGTGATGCAGGGATACTGGAATAAACCGAAAGAAAGCAGCGATGTGTTGCGCGATGGATGGCTTCATACGGGCGATATTGCCAAAATGGATGAAGACGGCTACTTTTTTATTGTGGATCGAAAAAAAGACATGATTAAATCAAGGGGAGAGAATGTCTATCCCCGCGAGGTAGAGGAGGTTTTGTATCGCCATCCAAAGGTAAAAGAGGCGGTGGTGGTAGGGCTGCCCGATCCTTTCTTGGGTGAGAGGATCAAGGCATACGTGGTGCTGAAAGAGGGGGCCTCGGCGACGCCGGAGGAGGTGACCCAATTTTGTCGAGGGGAGCTTGCGAAATTTAAAATTCCACAGCAGATTGAGTTTCGTGAAGGCCTTCCAAAAACGGTAATCGGGAAGGTATTGCGGAGGGTGCTGATTGAGGAAGAGATGAAGAAGGTGGGGAAATGAAAGAAATCGTCATTGTGGATGGGGTACGAACGCCCATTGGGAATTTAGGCGGTGCCTTAAAAGAGGTGACCAATCAGAAAATGGGGGAGTGGGTTGTGCGCGAACTCATTCGACGCACCGGTATGGATCCCAAAGAGATTGACGAGGTGATTTTCGGTTGTGTGGGACAATATAGCGACGCCACCAACGTCGCCCGTGTGATCGCGTTGATGTCGGGGCTGCCGATGGCCACGCCAGCCTATACGGTTGCAAGGAATTGCGCGTCGGGAATGCAGGCAGTGATAAACGCCTGTCAAAATATTTATTCCAATGACGCGGATATCCAGGTTGCGGGCGGGGTGGAAAACATGAGTCTTGCGCCGTTTGTATCGCGCGACATGCGGTTTGGCCACCGTCTCCGCAATACGGAGATGGTCGACTCGATCTGGGAAGGATTAACCGATGGCTTCTGCGGCCAGGTCATGGGATATACGGCGGAAAACCTGGCGGAAGAATATAAAATCTCTCGGTCAGAACAAGACCGGTATGCGGTGGAAAGCCATAAAAAAGCCTATCGGGCAACACGGGAAGGGAGATTGAAAGATGAAATTGTGCCCGTCTCCATCCCAAAGAAAGCAGGGGGGAAAGAGGTGATGCCGGAGCTCTTTGCCCAGGATGAAGGGATAAACGTTGCCCTAACCGAGCAAATGCTATCGCTCTATCCAACCGTATTCAAGGAAGGGGGGACGGTAACGCCTGGGAACGCCTGTCCGATCAGCGACGGTGCGGCCGCGCTTTTAATCATGTCAAAAGAGCGGGCCGAATCGCTCGGAAAGGAACCGCTGGGGTATATTAAATCGTACGCCTCCGTCGGTGTTGAACCGCAGCGAATGGGAATCGGACCAGCCCTCGCTATACCGGCTGCACTTAAAAAGGCCGGCCTGACGCTTTCGGATATTCAACTGATCGAGGTAAACGAGGCGTTTGCGGTACAGTACCTCGCTGTCGAGCGTGCCTTGACGTTAAAAAGGGACATAACCAATGTGAACGGCGGGGCGATCGCCCTCGGCCATCCGGTTGGGATGAGCGGAACACGCCTAATTATTACGTTACTCAAAGAAATGAAGCGAAGGAACCTTTCGTTGGGAGTCGCCTCCCTCTGTGTCGGAGGGGGCATCGGATCGGCTATGGTCTTAGAGCGAAAATAACAGGAGCAAAGCGATGTATATCTATAAGGCAGCTGTTATTGGATCGGGTGTCATGGGGGCGGGGATTGCGCAGGTCATATCATATGCCGGAATTCCAGTCATTCTGAAAGATATTAATCAAGAGGCGGTCGATTTCGGCCTCAAAACCGTTCGCAAGACTTACCAGGGTCGGGTGGACAAAGGGAAGATGACGGCATCCGATCTTACGGCAAAGATGGCCCTGGTCACCGGTGCTGTCGATTATTCCGGATTTTCAGATGTGGACCTGGTGATTGAGGCTGTCTTTGAAGATCTTGTCCTAAAGCAGAAGCTCTTTTCGGAACTGGCAACGGTTTGCCCCGAAGGGACCATCTTTGCCAGCAATACCTCTTCCCTTCCCATTTCAGCCATTGCTGCTGCGACCAGGAAGCCAGACAAGGTCATTGGGATGCATTTCTTTAATCCGGCCCCTGTGATGAAATTAGTTGAGGTTATTTCCGGTCTTGCGACATCGCAGGAGACGGTCGATGACATCATCACCTTTTCAGAGGGTCTTCGTAAAATTCCGATCCGGGTACAGGAATGCGCCGGCTTTCTCGTCAACCGCATCTTGATGCCGTATCTCAATGAGGCGGCTATCGCGCTCCAGGAAGGGGCGGCCACTTCCAAAGAGATGGATGAAGCGGCCGTCGGTTTTGGATTGCCGATGGGGCCTTTTACGTTAACCGATATGATCGGGATTGATGTCGCCGCAAAAGTTGCAGACATTCTGTATGATGCCTATGGCCCTCGTATGGCGCCGGCCCAAATTTTAGCGGCGCTTTGTCAGGCGGGTCGGTTCGGCTCAAAGGCCGGGGCCGGATTCTATGAATATACGGAAGGTTCTAAAATCCCACTGACGGCGGTGATCCAGGGGATACAAGAAAAGAAACAGACGGCCTTTTCCATTAACCGTCTCGTCATGCCCATGATTAATGAAGCGGTTTTTGCCCTTCAGGAGGGTGTTGCGACCGCCTCAGATATTGATATCGCGATGATGGCAGGCATTGGGTTTCCCCAGGACAAAGGGGGACCGTTGCATTACGCCGATCAAATCGGCGTAGATGTGGTGTTATCGGAGCTCCAGAGATTGACTCAAGAGCTGGGGGATCGCTTCTGGCCCGCTCCATTGCTTAAACGAATGGTGATGGGGGGGTATACGGGCGTAAAGACGGGAAAAGGATTCTTTACCTATTAGAAGACTGTTTTATCTCTTCATGACGATCTGTTTTTAACCAGGGAGATGGCGCTTGGAAAATCAAACTGTCACCTATCGGGTGGATGACCGTGTCGCAACCGTCATCCTCAACAATCCTCCAGCAAATGTCTTGACCTTGCCGCTGTTGACAGAATTGGATGCGGTTTTAGGTGAATTGGACGCGGATCATGCAGTCCGGGCGGTTGTTCTTTCAGGCGCTGGAACTGTTTTTGTGGCTGGCGCCGATGTAAAAATAATCGCAAGCATTACTTCTGCCACGGAAGGAGAGGGTCTGGCAAAAGGAGGCCAGGCGCTTTTCTTTAAAATAGAACAGATGAAAAAACCGATCATTGCCGCTATCAGCGGTTTTTGTCTGGGAGGCGGGATGGAGTTGGCCATGGCCTGCCATATCCGTGTGGCTGGGGAACGCGCGAAACTGGGACAGCCTGAAATCAACTTGGGGATTATCCCTGGTTTTGGCGGAACACAGCGCCTGCCACGTCTGGTGGGAGTTTCAAAGGCGATAGAACTGATCCTGACGGGAGATATGATTAATGCGACGGAGGCCAAGTCTATCGGGCTGGTTGACAAGATTGTTCCGGAGGGAGAGGTCTTAAAACAGGCACAGGGGTTGGCAAGAAAGATCGCCTCAAAAGGGAGAAAGGCGGTGGAGGCTGCCCTTTCGGCGATACGGGGATCTGCGAAACTTCCGGTGGAAGAGGGCTTTGCGGCGGAGGCCCGTCTCTTCGGTACAATCTGCGA
>SBBT01000037.1 GCA_005239595.1 Candidatus Troglogloeales bacterium
CGGCTTATGCCACGGATATTAAAATGACGGGGAATGTCCGCGTCCGGGGAATCTACACTGATAATATTTCGGACGCCAACAGCTCGGCTGACGACACCAGGGCCTTTGCCGATATGCGTTTTCGCCTGAAAACCACCGCGACGGCCGGGGTAGCCACAGGGGTGGTGGTCGTTGATTTTCTCAACGGATTTTCCGATCCAGCAAATGCTCCATGTTTAGCGGCAGTATCAGTCGGCGCAGCATGCGGCACTGGAAATTTTCGGTTTGGAGCGGTGAACTTTGGGAATAGCCGTAATGTCGTCGGCGTCCAGCAAGCCTATCTGAAATTAGATTTGGGAAACGTAAAACTTGCCTTGGGGGCTAAGCCCTTTAAATTGGGCCATGGGTTGATTCTGGACGATACCGCTGCAGGTGCCGCAGCCTGGTTTGGGGGAATGGATAGAGGCCTCATCCTAGCCGATATCCGGTTGGCCGACAGCCAAACTGGAAGCACGGGCACAACGGCGGGGACGGCTGGAAAAACTGCATCGGATACCGACCTTTATATTGCGAAGACCTATTTTAATCATGGGGACCACAAGGTTGGTCTCTTCGCCGGCTACCTGCTCGATCGGGATAATCAACTCCTGCTACCGGCCGCCACGGGAGGAACTGCGGGAACAGCGGGCGATGGGAGCCTCTGGGTGTATGGCGTAACCCTGGATGGTAAGGTAGGGCCGTTTGATCTTAGCTTTGAAGCCGACCTGCTGGATGGAGAAGTGACTACCACGAGCACACAAGACCTGGAGGGATTAAATCTGCTGCTTGGGTTGGGAACGTCCGATCCCTATGGCGACGAAAGTGGCGCCGGCGTTGTGCTGCTTTACACGACGGGAGATGAAAGCTCCACCGATAAAAAAACCAACATCAACGGGATTTCGGGCAACTATACCATTGGCAACATCTTGGCAGACAACAGCATCAATAGCGATCGCGAGGGAGGATGTCCCAGCGTGCGCGGTTCTCGCATTGGTTCCGGAGGTTCGTGGTGTGTGAATGGAGCCGGTTATACAGCCGTCAAGGTGTGGACCGGTATGCACGGTCTCCCCTTTGGTGAGAAGAGCTGCCATACCAACGCTGCGGTGATTTGGGCCCAGACCACGGAACCACACAAAGCCGGTGCGGATAAGGACCTGGGTGTTGAAATCGATGTCGATCACAAACATAAGCTGGATGAGAATACGGCCGTTGTTGTAAACTTAGGCTATCTCTTATCGGGCGATGCCTATAAAACACTTGGCTCCGGTGATGATGCCCAGATACTGGCGAAATTTGCCATAAACTACCTGTTTTAAGCGCCTTCCTGTCAGAAGGCCCTCCGGCGTGCGCTGTCGGAGGGCCTTTTTTTTGGTAAAATAAGAATTCGATGGACCTCGTGAAGGAAAAAATAGAATCACTCCCGCATCTGCCTGGGGTGTACCTCATGAAAGGGGGGCGCGGAGAAGTTCTTTATGTTGGAAAGGCCAAGGTGTTGTCGAGCCGTGTCCGAAGTTATTTTCATGCCGGAGACGATCCAAAGGTTCGATCGATGGTTTTGCAGATTGCCGACCTGGAATACATCGTCACCCGTTCTGAATTGGAGGCCCTTATTCTGGAAGGAAATCTGATTAAGCAGTATCGTCCCAAATACAATGTCATCTTGCGAGACGATAAGAACTATCCCCTCCTGCGCCTGCCGATTAAGGAGGACTATCCCCGTTTCTCTATTGTTCGCCGTATCAAAAAGGATGGCGCCCTTTATTTCGGCCCCTATATTCCAACCGGCGGCCTCTACGAAATGATGCGGCTTTTAAGAAAAATTTTTCCGATTCCAAATTGCACCATCGAGATCGATGGAAAAGCGGCGCGGCCTTGCATTGAATTTGAGATTAAGCGTTGTCTCGCCCCTTGTACCGGAAATCAATCGAAAGAGGCGTATCACCAGATGATGGATCAGGTCCGGATGTTTCTTGAGGGAAAAGATCAAACGCTCATTCGGTCGTTAAAAAAACGGATGGCGCTTCAGGCGGCTTCTTTGGACTTTGAAGAGGCGGCGCGTCTAAGGGACCAGATCGCCAGGATCGAACGGGCGTTGGAACGTCAGCGAATTACCTCTACCCGGATAGAGGATCAGGATGTCGTCGCCATCGCCCGAAAGGATGAGGCCGCAGACATCCAGATTCTTTTCGTGCGCGGCGGGATGGTGGTGGGGAGGCGGGATTTCTTTTTCCAGCAGGCCCCTTCCGATGAGGCGCTTTGCGCCGCGTTTCTAAAACAGTTTTATAACAAAGAGGGGGTTATCCCAAAGGAGATTATCATCCCGACCGTGCTCTCTGACCAGAAACTGATCGAGCTGTGGCTTTCAGAGCGGCGGGGGGGGGCGGCCCATATCCATGCCCCGTCGCAGGGAAGAAGGGCCAAAATACTTGCGCTGGCCGCGGAAAACGCGCGTATCGCGCTGGCTGATCACCTTCAGGCGGGTGGAATTGAAAAACTTGAAAGGCTTAAAACGCTGTTGCGTCTCTCCCGAACCCCCCATCGGATTGAAGGATACGATATCTCCAACATCATGGGGACCAGTGCGGTTGGATCGATGGTGGTCTTTGAATCGGGAAGTCCTAAAAAATCGGATTATCGCCGCTTTCGCATTAAGACGATTGAAGGGGCAAACGATTTCGGAATGATGGCCGAGATTTTATCCCGCAGGGTGGCGGCGATGGAGGAGATGCCGCTTCCGGACTTAATCCTGATTGATGGAGGGGCCGGACAGGTTGCGGCGGTGCGAAGTGTGCTGGAACAGGCCAACATTATATCGGTCGACTTGATCGGCCTTGCGAAAGAGCGGGAAGATCAAGGGGAGCGGGTTTATCTCCCTGGCGAGGCGGAGCCGATTTTGCTTCCTGTGGGTGATTTCGCGACGCACCTGCTGATGCGCGTCCGAGATGAGGCCCATCGGTTTGCCCTCGCCTATCACCGAAAGGTGAGAGACCAAAAAATGCTCGCCTCGTCTCTCATGGAGATTGAAGGGATCGGGAAAGTGCGGCGCAAGACCCTCCTTTCCCACTTTGGAAGCCTCGCTAAAATCCGTTCGGCCACGATGGCGGAGTTGGCGGCCGCGCCGTCGATGAACCAGAAGGTGGTCGAGCGTCTCTTTGAGGCGCTCCATCGGTGACTTTTTTCTTCGTTTGTGTTAATTCGTTTGTGTTAAAATGAAAGGCAGTCCAGCGAGGGGAAAAAGTTTACGTGCGCGCGAAAAAAATAACGAAGGCGATTATCCCGGCGGCCGGATTAGGCACCCGGTTTCTCCCGGCCACCAAGGCCTCTCCCAAGGAGATGCTTCCCCTCTTTGATAAACCGTTGATTCAGTATGTGATCGAAGAGGCCGCTGCCGCCGGCATTCGTCAGGTGATTGTTATTACCGGACGCGGAAAACGGGCGATTGAAGACCATTTTGACGTCTCGTTTGAACTCGAAGAGTTCTTAAAACAGAACGGAAAAAAAGAGGAATTAAAAAGCTTAAGGAAGATTTCGGACCTGGCCGAGTTTTGTTACATCCGGCAAAAAGAGCCGCGCGGTTTGGGCCACGCCATCCTTTGCGCGAGGCATTTGATTGACGATGACCCCTTTGCCGTCTTGCTCGCGGATGAAATTATTGATCATCCGGTACCGGCCCTTCAACAGATGGTCGATGTTTACCATGAGAGACAGGCCCCTGTGATCGGTGTTCAACACGTCGCCAAGACTGATGTCAAGCAATACGGCATAATCGATGGAAAACCTTTAAGCGACAGCCTCTATCGGATTTATGACCTGGTTGAAAAACCGGCCCCCAATGAAGCCCCGTCCGACATGGCGGTTGTGGGAAGGTATATTCTGACGTCCGAGATTTTTCATTATCTGGAGAATACCAAGCCCGGGAAGAACAACGAGATTCAGTTAACCGACGCCTTACAGGAGTTTGCGCACGCAAAGGAGATGTACGGATTGATTCTGTCGGGACGGCGCTTTGACGCCGGCGATAAACTCGGTTTCCTTAAGGCAACGGTCGAAATGGGGCTTAAAAGCCCCGAGGTGTCGAAAGAGTTTCGCGCATTTTTAAAGGGACATTCCCTATAGGGCACGCGAGGTGCGATTTGGCCGAATCGGGCGATAAGAAAAATCCACAGGTTGGCATTCCTGAAAGACTTCCCCTTTTGCCGATGCGGGATATTGTGGTCTTTCCGCATATGCTCCTTCCCCTTTTTATCGCGAGGGGAATCTCGATCAGGGCGATCGAAGAGGCCCTGGCCGGAAACAAGATGGTGCTCCTTGCGGCCCAGAAATCGCTTGATATCGAGGGCCCGCAGCCGGGCGATATTTACTCGGTTGGGACGGTTGGCGCGATCATGCGAATGATCAAGCTCCCGGATGGAAAAGTAAAAGTCCTGGTACAGGGACTTGCCAAGGCCAAAATCGTCTCCTTTGTTCAATCAGCTCCTTTTTATCAGGTCAAGATCAAGAAGGTGGTTGAACCTGCGCGCGACGGCGTTTCTGTCGAGTCGGAGGCCGTTATCCGAACGGTGAAGGAACAGGTAGAACGGATGGTTTCCCTGGGAAAACCGATTATCCCCGATGTGGTAGCCGTTATCGAGAACATGGAAAACCCCGGCCGTCTGGCCGATATGGTTGCCTCCAACATGGGATTGACCGTGGATGCCGCCCAGGAGGTCTTGGAACTCCAAGACCCAATCGCTCGGCTTCGCAAGGTTAGCGGTTTTCTGGCCAAAGAGATGGATGTCCTGCTCGTGCAGCAGAAGATCCAGTCCGAGGCGAGAGGCGAGATGGATAAGATGCAGCGGGAATATTTTTTAAGGGAACAAATGAAGGCGATTCAGAAAGAGTTGGGGGATTCCGATGAGCGGATCGAGGAGATTGAGGAGTTTCGGGTAAAAATTGCCGCGGCAGAAATGCCGGAGAAGGTGGCGAAGGAGGCGGAGAAGCAGCTGAAGCGTTTGGGGAAAATGCACCCTGACTCTGCGGAGGCCGGAACGGTTCGGACCTATCTGGAATGGCTAGTGGAGCTTCCATGGGGAAAGTCGACCAGGGACAACCTCGATATCCATCTGGCGAAGAAGGTGCTGGATGAAGACCACTACAATTTAGAGAAGGTGAAGGAGCGCATCCTCGAATTCCTGGCCGTTCGAAAGATGAAAGGCAGGATGAAAGGGCCGATCCTCTGTTTTGTCGGACCGCCCGGTGTTGGAAAGACCTCGCTGGGCAGATCAATCGCGCGAGCCATCGGCCGCGAGTTTGTCCGGGTTTCCCTGGGAGGAATTCGTGATGAGGCCGAAATTCGCGGACACCGGCGGACCTATGTCGGTTCGCTCCCAGGACGCATCATTCAGGGGATCAAGCAGGCCGGCACTAACAATCCCGTCTTCATGATGGATGAAATTGACAAGATCGGTATTGATTTCAGAGGAGATCCGTCCTCTGCCCTATTGGAGGTTTTGGATCCGGAGCAGAACCATGCCTTTTCGGACCACTACCTGGGCGTTCCGTTTGACCTTTCGAATGTCATGTTCATTACGACCGCTAATCAGATTGATCCGATTCCCGTCCCATTGCGTGATCGGATGGAGATGATCGAAATTTCCAGTTACACAACGGAGGAAAAAGAGGGAATCGCCCGCAACTACCTGATTCCAAGGCAGCTTTCAGAACATGGCGTCTCGGCCGGCGCGGTGCATATCAGTGATGCCGCGATCCGTCATGTCGTGACACAATACACACGCGAGGCGGGTGTTCGAAACCTGGAGAGGGAGATCGCCCATATCTTGCGAAAGATCGTCCGGCAGATGGCCGAAGGGAAAAGGCGGAAATATCATGTCGGCCCCTCCTCCGTTCATCGATATCTGGGGATTCCAAAATTTCTTCCGGAGGCGGAACAGGAAAAAGATGAAGTGGGAGTTGCGACCGGCCTTGCCTGGACGCCGACCGGAGGCGATATCCTCCGCGTAGAGGCGACCACGATGACCGGAAAAGGGGGACTGACGCTGACCGGCTCCCTGGGGGACGTGATGAAGGAGTCGGCCCAGGCGGCCCTTTCGTACATCCGTTCAAGAAGCAAGCATTTTGGTATTCTTCCCGGCACCTTTTCGAAGACCGATATCCATATCCACGTCCCCGCCGGGGCTATTCCAAAGGATGGGCCTTCCGCCGGGATTACCATGGCAACGGCGCTTGCCTCGGTATTGACCGGATGCATTCTTCGCCGCGATATGGCCATGACGGGCGAAGTGACACTGCAGGGCCGTGTCCTTCCGGTGGGAGGATTAAAAGAGAAAATCCTCGCCGCGAAACGCGCCGGCATTAAAGGGATTATTTTGCCCAGACGGAACAAGAAAGACTTGGAGGAAGTTCCCCTGCAGGCCCAGCGGGGAATGAAGTTCATCTTTGCGGATCATATGGATGACGTGTTGGTATCGGCCTTCCGGGGTTCATTAAAAAGACCACATCAGCATCAGAAGCTGTAATGATCGTTGATGGATGCCGATGACCTTGCGTCAGATCGACGAGTTTGGATTTATTCGCAAGATTGAAAAACAGTTTTTTTCTCTCTGTGTGCCGCTTGGGATTGGGGATGACGCCGCTGCCGTCATTCCTTCTCCTCGACAATATACACTGGTTACCACCGACACCCTGATGGAACAGGTTCATTTCGATCTTGCCCTTTCAAACTATTTTCAAATTGGGTATAAGGCGGTTTCGGTGAATGTCAGCGATATCGCGGCCATGGGAGGAATCCCCCGTTTCTTTCTGGTTTCGCTGGCCGTGACAAAGCGGGAGACCGCCGAGACGCTTAATCGGCTCTACAGGGGCATACAAAAAGGGAGCAAGGAGATGGGACTTTCTCTCATCGGCGGAAATACTGTCTGTTCAAAGCGGGATTTTTCTATTTCACTAACCGTCTTAGGCGAAATCCCAAAAAAGGAGATGGTGACGCGTGGCGGGGCCAAGGCCGACGACCTTCTTTATCTGACCGGCACGCTGGGAGACGCCGCGGCAGGCCTTAAGCTTTTAAAACAGGGATCCAAACAATATCCGCAATTGGTGAATCGGTATCAATCCCCTCGGGCCCGCTGGCAGGAAGGACGGCTGCTGGCAAGACACGCCATCGCTTCTGCCATGATTGACATCTCTGACGGTCTTTCATCCGATCTTAACCGCATGGTCGAGGCGAGCAAAGTAGGGGCTGAATTGGAGCTGAATCAACTTCCCGTGTCTGCTTCCTTACGACGATACATGGGTCGAGAGGGGAAAGATCCGATGCCGTATGTTCTGCATGGCGGGGAAGATTATGAGCTCCTCTTTTCTGTCCCTCCCAAAAAGGTCGGCCTGCTGGAGGCGCTGATGGCGGAAAAAAGGGTGACCGCACGCAGAATCGGGCGCATTGTTACGGGGAAAAAAGTGATGGCAAGAGATCTATCCGGAAAGCGCTATGAGCTCTTGCCGTCTGGTTATGACCATTTTAAGGGATTACATCAATCCTGACGGATAGCCGATGCAGAAAACCTTTGATCACTTTCAGGCGTCGCTTCTTTACTGCAATCAATGCCGCCGCGCCATGCCTGTCCGGGAGCGCCTTCTGTTGGTTCTTCCCGATGGAGAGATCTACGATTACCTCTGTCAACAATGCGGGAGCTCCGTCGGATCAAAAACAGCGAGGACAACAGCCCAAGGCGGGCTCGTTATTCCGTAACCGGCGTTCTGCTTTCATTCATGGGCTGAAAAGAGTCCTACGGTTTCTTGACCACGTTTATCTTTTTGGTCGCCTCCCATGCAGCGGAATGATTCGGTTGTGAGAGAACGCGAAGGGTGGTCGCCTCATCGAGCATGATGGTAAATGTCACCACCGGCAGGGCTAGTGTCGGAGTGAAAGAGGTTCTTGCCATCTGAACATCGCCGGCGTAGAGCTCAATCCACTGAATCGCATGGTCGATTTGGGAAGGGTGCAATGTCGCCCCCACCGTGACGGTGACTTTGAAGGGTTCCCCCGCATTCACCGATTCCGGCGCGTCAATGACGGGGGTATGCTTGGGATCTTGTCCCTTTAACAATTGGCCAAAAGGTCCTGCCGCTTCACTGTTTACTCCAAAGAGAAGCCCCAACCCCAAGATCGTAATTGCCAAAGCGATGTGTCTTCCCATTTCCTCCCTCCCTATTTAAACAAACCACACAGACCATGCCTGAAAACGGTCCGAACGGCAGACTGATCATCTATTTTTTCATCGCCGAAGTCAACCTGATTTTTATGTTGAGAGCGATGTTCTTTCGTATCATGCCGGTGATTCACTTGTCCACATTTTTATCTCAAAAACTTGTGAATAACTCAAAGAGAGAGACGATTAAGACCCGCCATTATTGGGCGATGATCGCTTTGCCTAAAAAATAGGCATGGTGGTGAAGGGCACCTTCACCACCATTTTTTGTGTCCCTCTTTAATTTATCCAACCCGATACCCCCCCAAAAAAACTTTGTTTTATGCACACACATATGTTTAGGTCTCTTCAACCTGAAAGTTGACGCCGCCTCTCTAAACTTTTGCACACCTTGTTATTATAGCTCCCCCATTATATATCAAGGGCATGCATAGCACCCACAGTTAAAACTTCGTCAGGCACAAGTGGGTAGGTCAGGTCAAGTACCGGCATCACGCTTTTTCATTTTATCGTACGGTGTCGGGCGGCAATTTTGTACCAGGCTTTGTCGTCTTTGTAGGGTGCCTTCGCCCCTCTCTATTTGAAGCCTCGTTTTTGTGCCAGTAAACTGTGCCCGTCCCATCCGTAGCCTACTGGTACTTACAGGTACAACCTTAGGCGGCACACAACGCCCCTTTAGCAATTTGCCCCGATAAATTCTTCTGTAAAACAGATAAACAAAACCGGCCTCTTGTTTTCCACCGACCTAAAATGGGTTCCTTGAATCATCTCCCATGTTGGCTTATAATAAAAATAGGAGGACGCTACGAACCTATACGGAACGACCACTGGACTTAAGCCACGGCAGATCAAGCGGTTGGAGCAGCTTTACCGTCGCAAGATTAAGTCAGACCAAGTCATTACCGGTGAATTGGCCAAGCAGCTTTCGGCCCTTTCCTTCGAGATCGGCCGGCAGATTGGGATCCTCGTCGGAAGAGACGGAACAATCTATTCCGTTCTGATTGGAAACGAACGGGAAATCTTAATTCCCGATCTGACCAATCTTCAATTCGGCAAAAAGGGGCTTCGCGGTGTTCGGCTCATTCATACCCACTTAAAAAATGAACCCCTCTCCGAGGATGACTTAACCGATCTTGCCCTGTTGAGATTGGATATCATGGCCGCCGTGGGGGTTTTGCCGTCCGGAAATCCAGATCGGGTCTATCTGGCGCATCTCTGTCCAGCAAATCCGCAGGGGAAAGTCTTTGAAATTTTGCCCCCCGTTTCCATCCAGCAAATGAACTTTCCTTTGGCGGGTTTTCTCGCCTCCCTTGAGGCAGAACTTGAATCGGGACAGAAGTCGCATCAGGTTGCCAATGGGCAGGAGAAGGCGATCCTCATCAGCGCCTCGCTAAAATCGCACATTGCACAGGAGGAATCGGTTGATGAGTTGGCGGAACTTGCGCGCGCTGCCAGAATTTTTCCCATAGATCGTCTGATACAGAGGCCAAAGGCGCTCCATCCAAAATATCTCCTGGGAGAGGGAAAATTAAAAGAGGTCATCATGAAGGCGCTCCAAAAACAGGCAGACCTCCTTGTTTTTGATCAGAACCTTACCCCGCTTCAGGTAAAGGCCATTGGCGAGGTGACGGAGATGAAGGTGTTGGATCGAACCCAGTTGATTCTCGATATTTTCGCGCAACGGGCGGTTACACGGGAGGCCAAAGTGCAGGTGGAGCTCGCGCAGCTTCGTTATCGGTTTCCGAGATTGGCGGAGCGGAGCACGGCCCTCTCGCGTTTAACCGGCGGCATTGGCGGCAGAGGACCTGGGGAGACCCGTCTGGAGGTGGATCGGCGGAGGGCGCGAGACCGGATCGCCCGTCTGGAGCGGGAGCTCGAATCGCTGGCGGCATCTCGCGCGCGACGCCGCATACGCCGCGTGGAGCAAAGGATCCCGATCATCTCGATCGTCGGTTACACCAACGCCGGAAAATCGACGCTGTTAAACAGCTTAACGGAAAGCGATGTCAAAACCGAAAACCTTCTTTTTGCCACACTCGACACATCAACACGGCGACTACGGTTTCCGAGAGAGCGGGAGGTGATCATCACCGACACCGTCGGTTTTATTCAGGCGCTTCCTCCCGACCTTTTGGGGGCGTTTCGGTCAACCCTAGACGAACTTAAAGACGCGCATCTCTTGATCCATCTGGTCGACATCAGCAGCCCACACTATCAACATAAAATCGAAACGGTCGAGTCGATACTGACCGACCTGGAACTATCAGCGATTCCGCGACTGCTTGTTTTTAACAAAATAGATAGAATACATGCTGATATGGTCAGGGCAATCTGTAAGCGGTATAACGCCATCGCCATTTCCTCCCTACAACGGGAAACATTAAACCCCCTTCTCTTCGAAATTGAATCCCAATTGTGGAAAGAGTCTGTTTCCCTTCAGTCAAGATGACGATTGCCTTTTTTCATCGGACCCCCTTCCTTATCCCCATCAGTCTTGTTTTTCTCTTGCTTTCCCGTGCCGGTTTTGCCCAGAGTGTCTCCTTTGGAAGCGACACGAGTTTTTCGATGGGAAGCGGCCCGACGTCCAGTACCGTTGCAGATATTAATCGGGATGGAAACCAGGACATCGTCGTTGCCAATGGCCAGGGTGCTGATGCGACCATCCGTTTTGGAACGGGCAGCGGCTCTTTTGGACTCCCTGTCAGCTTTTCGATGGGGAATAGCCCGACATCAAGCGCCATCGCCGACCTAAACCTCGACGGGGTGTTGGATCTGGCGGTAGCCAATGCGGTTAGCAACGACGTTTCCGTCCGACTCGGCACAGGTTCCGGATCCTTCGCAACCGCTACCCACTTCTCAATGGGAAATAAGCCAACCTCCATCGCCATCGCTGATCTAAACCTCGATGGAAAACCGGACCTCGTATCGGCAAACGCCATTAGCAACGACGTTTCCGTCCGACTCGGCACAGGTTCCGGATCCTTCACAACCGCTACCCACTTCCCAATGGGAGATAACCCAACCTCGGTATCCGTACAAGATTTTAATGCAGACGGGAAGCCCGATTTGATAACGGCAAATCAGAACAGCAATGATGCGGTAATTCGGCTGAATACGACAGCGATCGCACCCTTTGGTGGTTTTGGATCGGCTGCCAGCTTTTCAGTCACAGGACCGGTCTCTCTGATCATTGGAGATATGAATCAAGACGGAAAACCGGACTTGGCAACGGCAAATTCAACCGCCAGCAGCGTCTCCGTCCTGCTCGGTACAGGCTTAGGCTCCTTCGGCTCCGCCACAAACTTCGCCACC
>SBBT01000068.1 GCA_005239595.1 Candidatus Troglogloeales bacterium
AGCCGATTTGGCAATAATGGTCTTAATCGTGTTTTCCACAAGATTATCGGTCACAACAATCTCTATCTTGACCTTTGGGATAAACTCAATCTTGTACTCCGCCCCCCGGTAAGCCTCTTTATGGCCCTTCTGGCGGCCAAAGCCTTTTGCCTCGGTCACCGTCATGCCTGAGATGCCAATCGCAATCAACGCTTCTCGAACTTCATCGAGCTTAAAGGGTTTAATAATCGCTTCTATTTTTTTCATCGTTGCCCCTCAATATTATCCTGATACCCCTTCACACCCATTTCGGGAATATCCAGCCCTTCAATCTCCATTTCAGGAGGAACACGATTCCCAACGCATTTGTCCAAAATCTTGAAAAAAACATAAGAGATCGAAAAGATAAATGAAAAACAAACCACCACCTCAACCATCTGTGCAATCAATTGTCCCGAATCTCCGTAGAAAAGCCCTGTGACTGGCCCTTTGACACCATTCCACCCATCCCCGTAAGTGCCATCGGCAAAAAGTCCCAAAGAGAGGATTCCCCATGCGCCACCGACGCCGTGGACTGAAATCGCGCCGACTGGATCATCAATCTTCAGCGTTTGGTCAATAAAAAACACACTCTTAATAATGAGCAGACTCGCAATTCCGCCAATGATGACTGCGGAAACCGAATTCACAAACGCGCACGGGGCGGTAATGGCGACCAGTCCTGCCAACATCCCGTTTGCCATCATGGAGGGATCCGGCTTTCCATATTTCACCCACATGTAGATCATCGCCACAAACGCACCGGACGAGCCAGCCAGCATCGTATTGACGGCAACCACACTGATTCTCAAGTCTGTCCCAGCCAAAGTGCTGCCCGCGTTAAAACCAAACCATCCAAAGGCCAATATAAACGTCCCCGCAATCGCCATCGGAATATTATGACCCGGAATCGCGTGCACCGCTCCATCCTTGCCATATTTACCAATGCGCGCCCCCAAAACAATCGCACCGGCTAAAGAGGTCCAACCGCCCACCATGTGCACCACGCCGGAGCCGGCAAAATCAACAACGCCATGACCCCATCCAAAATTGACGCCGAGATCGGCCAGCCATCCGCCGCCCCAAACCCAGTTTCCGTGGATCGGATAGGAGACCATAGAAAGAAAGAAGGCAAAGACCACAAAGGAAAGAAACTTCCATCGTTCGGCCATGGCCCCGGTGGGAACCGTCGCCGCCGTATCCATGAAGACCATTTGAAATAGGAACATCGTAAAAATCGTGACGTCGTAAGCCCCCCCGCTCAAGAAAAAGCCTTTGAATCCAATAATATCAAACGGCTTTCCAAAAAGATGAATAGTTACCTCGTGATTGAGCAGATTCTGGCCGCCCAGCAAACCAATTGCCCCAAATCCGCCAAACATGAATGCAAAACCGCAGATCCAAAAACCCAGCATTCCAATCGGGTAGACGGCGAAGTTCATCGCCATCGTGTGGGCGGCATTCTTGGCCCTTGTAAAACCAACCTCGACCATCGCAAAACCGCACTGCATGAACATCACCAAGAAACCCGCTATTAATGTCCAGACAAAATTGATCGAGATTTTATTATGACCCGCGACCGCGGCAACTTCCTCCACCGTCGGCTTCCCAGGCGTTGCCGAAGGGACATCCCCAATGCCGCCCGTGTTGGCTCCGGTGGGATCTGGTATCGGCTCGGAAGGGGCCACTGCAAGCGGAACCGCTTGTGTATCAGCCTGTGTTAAAGAAGAAGGCGGTTCAACGGGAGGCGCATCTTGTGCACCCGCTGAAAAAGAAAGGACAGAAAAAAATAAAAAAAACGAAGATAAAAAGAAAAACGGCTTAAAGAATTTATTCACTCGATCTATTCCAATTGGATTTAGCAGACAACAGCCTATTAAAGACACTCAAATGGGGGATGACAAGGAAAACTCCCTGCCACCCCCCATTTTTAAAGCCCACCCACCTAAAATAAAGATGGGTGTGTTACGCGTTAGTCCTACAGACTAAAACGTCCCAACCCATTGAAGGGTGAGGGCATCCGTCTTTGGTTCCCCGGCAACACCCGAGTCATCCTGGCGCCACTCCAACTTCGTGGTGACCGATTCCCACATTTTGCAGGACAAACCCAATGTTAATGAGGTTGACGCATCATCACCCGGCACCGGCACATCTGCTTCAACGCTGTCATAACGAAGCGTCACACCATGCTTGCCATGCACATAGTTTCCCGTTAATCCCCAGCCATCTTGAGCATCATCCGCATGATATTCGAAAACGCCCGTGATCGGACCCTGCGTTCCCAAAATAACAACGTTGAGGAGATCTCCAGATCCCGGGGTGACATCGGTTGGTGTCCGCTCAGAGGTCAGATACCCGAGCGCAATATTCACAGGACCTGCCTTAACCGATCCACGAACGCCAATCGAGTGATCGAAATCTGTTGTGGTATCCGCCTGTCCTTGCCAATCGTTCGCAAAGATGACGTCCACCGTTGCAGGGCCGCCCCACCACGAAACCATGAGGCCGTCCAGATTCGCAGGTCGCCCGGCAAAGAGCTGGCCATTAGAAAATTGCCACTTATCGGGAGAATCCTGTTTCTCAAACCCAATTGGGGAGTTAAACCGTCCACCCGTTAATGACAGGTTGCTATGAAGCTGCTGTGTAAATTTAGCCTGCTCAATTGCGACAGCAGCACCTTTGCTGGAATCTTTCAAGTCAACATCTAACCGAACATTTGACTTTCCCATCGTCTTTTCAAAATCAACCTCCGCACCCACCGAAGTTTTAAGCTCAGTTGTTGACGCGGTATCGCTCGAAAGATTTGTCCAGATGTTTGCGTAACCACTCACATCTGCTGCGTTTGCGCCTGCGACAGAACCTGCAAGCAAAGCCAATGTTGCAAAACCTGAAATGATACTCTTTTTCATTCAACTTC